>JAYTXV010000261.1:0-3642 GCA_043742805.1 Caulobacteraceae bacterium
TTTTGCCGTCTCCTGGTCGAGCCCAGGGGTGATACGGCCCAGGAATTCCACCACGGTGACCTTGGCGCCCAAGCGTCTCCAGACCGAACCCAACTCCAGGCCAATGACGCCGGCGCCAATCACGATCATCGATCCCGGAACCTCGGGCAGCGTCAGGGCGCCTGTCGAATCGACGATACGCTGCTGGTCCACGGTCACCCCCGCCAGCGGCGATGGCCGCGAGCCCGAGGCGATGATGATCGACTTCGCCTCCAGGATGGCCTTGGACCCATCGGCGGCAGTGACCTCAACCTTGCCTGGCCCCGCCAACCGACCGGCCCCCTTTAGCCAATCGACCTTGTTCTTCTTGAACAGGAATTCGATCCCCTTGGTCAGCTGGCCGACCGAATCGCTCTTCTGCTTCATCATCGTCGGCAGATTGAGCTTCGGGGTGACGTCGATCCCCAAGCCGGCGAAACCCTTGTTCGCCAGCTCGAACATCTCGGAGGCATGGAGCAGTGACTTCGACGGAATGCAGCCGACGTTCAGACAGGTGCCGCCGAGCGTCTCGCGCATCTCGACGCAGGCTACCTTCAAGCCAAGCTGGCCGGCGCGGATGGCTCCGTTGTAGCCGCCGGGCCCGCCGCCGATGATGATCAGGTCATAGTCGGCCATACAGTGTTCTCTTCCTTGTGGGACCTGGTTTTATCCGGTCAGATTTCAAGCAGCAGTCGCCGGGGGTCCTCGATATTATCCTTCACCTTGACCAGAAAGGTGACGGCGCCCTGGCCGTCGACCACCCGGTGGTCATAGGACAGCGCCAGATACATCATCGGCCGGATCACCACCTGGCCGTTCATCGCCACCGGCCGGTCTTGAATCTTGTGCATGCCCAGGATGCCCGACTGCGGAGCGTTGAGGATCGGAGTCGACATCAGCGACCCGTAGACGCCGCCGTTGGAGATGGTGAACGTACCCCCCTGCAGATCGTCCAAGGCGAGGGCGCCGCTGCGGGCCTTCTTGCCCAGAGCGGCGATCGAGGCCTCGATTTCCGCCAAACTCATGGCATCCGCGTCCCGCACGACCGGGACGACCAGGCCCCTGTCGGTGCCGACGGCGACGCCTATGTCGTAGTGATTTTTGTAGATCAGGTCCTGGCCGTCGATCTCGGCGTTGACGGTGGGCACCTCCTTCAGGGCCGCGACGCAGGCCTTCACGAATAGCCCCATGAAGCCCAGCTTGACGCCGTGCCGCTTTTCGAAACTGTCCTTATACTGATTGCGCAGAGCCATTACGGCGGTCATGTCCACCTCATTGAAGGTGGTCAGCATCGCGGCGGTCTGCTGCGCTTCCTTCAACCGGCGGGCGATCGTCTGGCGCAGACGGGTCATCCGCACCCGCTCTTCGCGAGCGGCCGGGACCCTGGGGATGGCCGGGGCGATCGGCTGCAGGCTGGGCGCGAGCGCCGCCACCGCCGCGACAGGCGTCGCGACCTGGGCTGGAACCGGGACAGGCGCTGGCGACGACCTGACTTCCACGGCGGCCAGAGCGTCGCCCTTGGTGATCCTGCCGTCCTTCCCAATGCCGACGATGGTCGCCGAATCAAGATCGTTTTCGGTCACGATCCGCTGAACGGACGGCGATAGGGGCAGGCTTTGGGCCGGCGCGGGCGTGGGCGCCGCGGCCGGAGTCGGAGCGGCGACAACTGGGGCCGGCGAAGTCGTTGTCGGCTGGGCTCCAGAGCCCGCGCCCACCCGGCCAAGTCTCTGTCCCGGCAGCACGGTCGCGCCTTCCTCGGCGTCGATTTCGCTCAGTACACCGTCTTCGGGAGCCACCACCTCAAGGCTGACCTTATCGGTTTCTAGCTCGACCAGAACTTCGTCGCGCTTGACGGAGTCACCGGCCTTCTTGGCCCAGCGCGCCACCGTCGCTTCTGTGACCGACTCGCCGAGGGCGGGGGTCATGATGTCGGTCATCGCTTAAAAAGCTCCAGTTCTGGGATCACGTCCACCCACGGCGAGGACCGCGATCGGCGCGGACGGCCAATACGCCGTTTTCTCGTTTCAGGCGAACGCAAGCGCGAGGAAGGTCTGCAATTCCTTGAGGTGGCGGGTCATAAGGCCCGCCGCCGTTGACGCCGACGCCGGGCGGCCCACATAGCGGGCGCGCTTGGCGGCGATGTTCAGCTTTGCGAGGGTGAGTTCCAGCCACGGATCGACGAAGGTCCAGCCGCCCATATTCTTGGGCTCTTCCTGGCACCAGACCAATTCGGCGTTCTTGAACCGGGCGAGTTCGGTGCTGAGCGACTTCACCGGCCACGGATAGAACTGCTCCAGGCGCATCAGATAGACGTCGTCCACGCCACGTTTTTCACGTTCGTCGAGGAGATCGAAATAAACCTTCCCCGAACACAGCACGACCCGCCGGATATCATCCTCCGCCTTCAGCTGGCTGGTGGTGTGGCGGCCGTATTCGGCATCATCGCGCAGGACGCGGTGGAATGAGGAGCCCTCCGCCATATCGGCCAGGCTCGACACCGCCTTTTTGTGCCGCAGCAGTGACTTAGGGGTCATCATGATCAGTGGCTTGCGGAACTCGCGCATGATCTGACGACGCAGGATGTGGAAATAGTTGGCCGGGGTGGTGCAGTTGGCCACCTGCAAATTGTCCTCGGCGCACAGCTGCAGATACCGCTCAAGACGCGCCGAAGAGTGTTCGGGTCCCTGTCCCTCGTAGCCGTGGGGCAGCAGCATCACCAGGCCGGACATTCTCAGCCATTTGCGCTCGCCCGACGAAATGAACTGATCGATCACCACCTGAGCGCCATTGGCGAAATCGCCGAACTGCGCCTCCCAAAGGGTCAGCGTTTTAGGATCGGTCAGCGAGAAGCCATATTCAAAACCCAGCACCGCCTCTTCCGAGAGCGCCGAATCCAGCGCCTCGAAGTGGGCCTGTCCGGGACGCAGATTCGACAGCGGCGTGTAGTGCCGGTCGGTGGCTTGGTCGATCAGGTCGCAATGCCGTTGGACGAAGGTCCCGCGCACGCTGTCCTGACCGGAAAGACGCACCGGAACGCCCTGGTCCAGCAGACTGGCGAAGGCCAGATGCTCGGCTGTCGACCAGTCGATGTTTTCTCCGGTCTTGATCGCCGTCCGGCGCCCGTCGATCACCCGCGCCACGGTCTTGTGGGCGTCGAATCCTTCGGGAATGGCGGTGAATTTCATCCCCAGATCGAGCAGCTTCTGTTTCGCCACGGCGGTGTTGCCGCGTCGTTCCTCGCCGTCGGCCAGCGCCAGGCCCGCCCATTTTCCGTCTAGCCAATCGGCCTTGTCGGCTTGCCAAGTCTTGCCGGCTTCGAACTCGGCGTCGAGGTAGGCGGCGAATTCGGCCACCCACTCATCGATCTCCTTGGCCGTGGCCACGCCTTCGTTGATCAGGCGCTGGGAATAGATCTCCCGGGTCGAGGCATGACCCCTGATCTTTTTATACATCAGGGGCTGGGTCATCGTCGGATCGTCGCCCTCGTTGTGGCCGAACCGCCGATAGCAGAACATGTCGATCACCACGTCCTTGCCGAACTGCTGGCGGTATTCCACCGCCACCTTGGCCGCGAAGGTCACGGCCTCGGGGTCGTCGCCGTTGGCGTGAAATATCGGCGCCTCG
>JAYTXV010000262.1:0-2430 GCA_043742805.1 Caulobacteraceae bacterium
CTTGCGCTGGGCGTCGTGCTTGGGCGGGTCCATGGCGATGAACATCGGCAGGGTGAAGTCGTCGGCCTGTTCGTTGATCGAAATGCCCTTTTCGGACGAAAACACCGCATGGTTGGTCTCGATGGCCATGATGTCCTGATACCGGGTGACGGACCAATAGGGGCCGAACTCGCTGTTGGCGGTGTAGTGAACCGGGGCCTCGTTGCGCAGGCGCTCGAAGAACGGCCACATGGTGTTGTCCTGGAACCGCTCGCCCAGACTGACATCGATCTTGTCGAGGGGCGTCGAATAGGCTTCATCGCGTGCCGATTGCAGCGCGCTGAGATTGCCGGCGGCCATGGTGGTCTTCCCTGACGATTTGTATCGGTCGACAAAACCACCGGCCGCGATGCATCGCAAGGCGCGCGGCGAATATTTGAGATAGGTTCAAACCATGGCCGGACATCTTCGACCCTTGGACGGCATCACCGTGGTGGCGTTGGAGCACGCCGTGGCGGCGCCGTTCGCCAGCCGGCAGTTGGCCGACCTCGGCGCCCGAGTGATCAAGATCGAGCGGACCGGCGATGGGGATTTCGCGCGCGCCTATGACGCCACGGTGCTCGGCCAATCATCGTATTTCGTATGGCTGAACCGGGGCAAGGAGAGCCTGACCCTCGATCTGAAACACCCTGAAGGCATGGAGGTGCTGAAGACGCTGGTGCTCGGCGCCGATATCCTGATCCAGAACCTGGCGCCGGGCGCGGCGGCGCGGATGGGACTGGACTTCGACACGCTGCACCCCGTGGCGCCAGGGCTGATCGTCTGCGACATTTCCGGTTTCGGCTCCGGCGGACCTTTTCAGGACAAGCGGGCCTATGACCTGTTGATCCAGGCGGCGGCAGGTTTGGTGGCCCTGACCGGGACACCCGATCATCCCTCGCGGGCCGGCGCCTCGATCGCCGATGTTGCCGCGGGCATGTATGCCTATTCGGGCATCCTTGCGGCGCTGTTGCAGCGCGGGCGGACCGGCGAGGGCCTGAGCGTCGAGGTGTCGATGTTCGAGGCTCTGACCGAATGGTTGAGCAACTCGCTGTATTTCAGCCACTATGGCGGGTCCGAACCGACGCGGGCTGAGGCCAGCCACCCTTCGGTCGCTCCCTATGGACCGCATCGGGTCGGCGATGGCGGCACGGTGATCTTCGGCCTGCAAAACCCACGTGAATGGGCGAGGTTCTGTGAGAAGGTGCTGGGCACGCCCGACCTGACCCATGATCCCCGCTTCAGCGACAACCCCCGTCGGGTGGCCAATCGGGCCGAATTGACCGCGCTGATCGAAAGCCGTTTTGCCGGCCAAACCGTCATGGAAGTCGAGGCGTTGTTGGAGCGCTCCGATATCGGCAGCTCGCCGATCAACGCCATGGCCGATGTCTGGGGCCATCCTCAACTGGCGGCCCGCGACCGCTGGCGCGAGGTGATGACGCCGAAGGGGCCGGTCGCGGCGCTGCGCCCACCCGCCAGCCTATCCGGCGTGGCGCCGGTGATGGGCGATGTCCCGGCCGTGGGAGCGCATACCGAGGCGATCCTGAGCGGGCTTGGCTACGACCAGGACGCCATCCAGCGGCTGCGCGCCGCCGGAACGATCTGATCCGATGATCTATGCGGTGCGGCGCCCGGCCTCGGCGGCCTGAGCCGGCAGGCCCAGCGCTGTATAGGTGTGGGCGAGTTGGCGGTTGAGCGACACGCCTTCCGGCTCGCGCGCGCGGCGAAGTTCGAGGGCCTGTTGAACTTCAGCCCAGCGCCCAGCGGCGGTCAGAGCCGCCAAGCGAATCTGATCGAACAGGTCGCGCTGGGCGTGGCTGCCGCCGATCCTGGCCAGGTTGGGCATGGCGCGGTCAAGACGGCGCACCGCCTCGTCCGGACGGTTGGCGAGATAGGCCGTGATGCCTTCGGCAACCGGCAGAGCCACATCGGCCCAGGCCGAGCGGTTGAACAGCGGCGCCTGGCGCGCTTGGCTTCGGAAAGCCTCGAGCAGGGGTTCGGCCTCCGGTCGGCCCGCGCGGGCCAAGCCATAGAGATAGTGCAACGACAAGAACGGCTGCTCCACGTCGAGGCCGCGCGCGGCCAGCTGGTCGGCCAGATCGATCCACCGGTCACCGACCTCGAAGCCCGCCAACTCCAGCCGCGCCAGCAGGGAAACCGCCCCCGCCTGATCCTGGGAATAGCCGCGGTCGTGAGCCCAGCATTGGGTGTCGTAAGTCTTCAGAACATCTTCAACCCGCCCCTGGCTGAGCTGAAACAGCGCCAGGTGCCAGAAGTTGTGGGTGACCATGAACGAGTTGAGGCCCGCCCAGGTATTGGACGCCCCGGTCATGAACCGCGCGCCCTCGTCGATCCGGCCCTGGGTGAGCATGACGTGGGCCAGGGCGTGCTGAGCCCACGGCTCGCGCGACG
>JAYTXV010000263.1:0-7922 GCA_043742805.1 Caulobacteraceae bacterium
CGCCCTTCGCTCAAGACATTGCCCCCACAGTCATGCCGAGGCGGGCGGCCACGGTGGCCAGGTCTTTATCGCCACGCCCGGAAAGATTCAGCACCACGATGCCGTCCTTGCCGACTTCGGCGCAAACCTGCGGTAGGCGCGCCAGGGCGTGAGCGCATTCCAGGGCCGGCACGATGCCCTCCAGCCTGGCGCAGAGCTTGAACGCCTCCAGGGCATCGTCATCGGTGGCGCTTAGATATTTCACCCGGCCGACATCGTGCAGCCAGGCGTGCTCCGGGCCGATGCCCGGATAGTCGAGGCCGGCCGAGATCGAATGGGCCTCGGTGATCTGGCCGTCGGCGTTCTGCAGCAGATAGGTCTTGTTGCCGTGCAGCACGCCGGGACGGCCGGCCCCCAAGGCCGCGGCGTGGCGGTCGGTGTGAAGGCCATCGCCGGCCGCCTCGACGCCGAAGATCTTGACGTTCTCGTCGTTGAGGAACGGGTGGAACAGGCCGATGGCGTTCGAGCCGCCACCGACGCAGGCAATCAGGGCGTCGGGCAGGCGGCCCTCAGCCTCCATGATCTGGGCGCGGGTCTCGACGCCGATCACCCGCTGAAAATCGCGGACCATCATCGGATAGGGATGGGGACCAGCCGCCGAGCCGATCAGATAATAGGTGTCCGTGACGTTGGTGACCCAGTCGCGCAGGGCCTCGTTCATCGCGTCCTTCAGGGTCGAGGCGCCGCTGGTGACTGGACGCACCTCGGCGCCCAGCAGGTTCATGCGCAGCACATTAGGCGCCTGACGCTCCACGTCCACGGCGCCCATGTAGACGATGCAGGGCAGGCCGAACAAAGCACAGACGGTGGCGGTGGCCACGCCATGCTGACCGGCGCCGGTCTCGGCGATGATCCTGGTCTTGCCCATCCGCTGGGCCAGCAGGATCTGGCCCATGCAGTTATTGATTTTGTGCGCGCCTGTGTGATTGAGCTCCTCGCGCTTCAGATAGATCTTGGCGCCACCGAAATGCTCGGTCAGGCGCCGGGCGAGATAGAGCGGGCTGGGCCGGCCGACATAGCTGGACAGATAGCCGTTCAGTTCGGTGTGAAAAGCCGGATCGGCGTTGGCGGCCTCATAGGCGGCCTCCAGCGA
Organism: Caulobacteraceae bacterium; assembly: GCA_043742805.1. Taxonomy (GTDB): domain Bacteria; phylum Pseudomonadota; class Alphaproteobacteria; order Caulobacterales; family Caulobacteraceae; genus Acaudatibacter. The sequence continues at coordinate 1,133 of JAYTXV010000263.1, forward strand.
CAGGACCAGCGGCATCAGGGTCTCGGGCACGTAGCGGCCGCCATAATCGCCAAACCGGCCATTCGGGTCGGGATAGGCCAGATAGTCGTTCTGGAGCGGCGGACGCGTCAAGGTAGCTGCGGTGGTCATGGTGTCAGGCCCGGCGAACCGCCTCTAGAAACGCGGTCATCAGAGCGGGGTCTTTTAGTCCCGCGCCCCGCTCTACGCCAGAGGAAACGTCGACCATGGGCGCGCCGGAGAGCGCAACCGCTTCGGCCACGTTCCACGGATCGAGACCACCGGCCAGGAACCAGGGCCGCTCGAAATGTTGTTCGGCCATGATCGTCCAGTCGAACCGCGCGCCCATCCCTCCAGGCTGGGCGGCGCCGGCTGGGGTCTTGGCGTCGAACATCAGATGATCGACGAGGCCGTCGAAGGCCTGAGCGGCGTCCACGTCGGCGGCCTCCGCGACTGGCAGGACCTTGATCAGGCCGGTGCCGGCGCGCTGGCCGATATCCCGCGCCCGGGTTGGGGTCTCGCGGCCGTGCAGCTGGATCAGATCGGGCTTCAGATCGGCGACGATCCGGCCCAGCAGATCGTCATCGGGATCGACGGTTACGGCCACGATCTTTGCCTTGCCGCGCGCGGTGCGAGCTAGGCGGGCCGCCGTGGCCGGCTCGATATTACGGGGGCTGGCGGGAAAGAACATGAAGCCAAGATACGCAGCGCCGCCCGCCAGGGCCGCGTCGACGGTCTCGGCGGTTCTGAGGCCGCAAATCTTGGTGAGGATCATGATGGTGATCTAAGCGTTTGGCATCGGCCGCGCCAGCGCGTCATTCTGGGGCGCTTGGAGAGACCGGGCGCGGCAAATCCTGGCGAACGCCTTGGCCGGATCGCCGCGCGATTTCGAAGCCGGCGGCTTTGCGAAAACATCAAAACCACCGTAAATCACCGTAAATACGGTGGACATGGGTTCGGTCAAATCGGTCGAGGCGTGGAGCATGGAGTTGAAATAGTTTATCGCATATTGCAATTCAAGGAGCGGCGCCATTCCCGATCCCTATGACCTTGGCCTGCGGGGATATCGGGACTGCTTGGCGCTTCTGGGCGTGGTCGTGCCTGAAATTGCCCGACAGATCATTTCTCCCTGAGCTTTCCGGAATTTAGGGTTCTGGGTCCGCTCACTCTCTGTCCAGTGGGAATGGCTTGACAGTCGCGCCCGGACCCTATGTCGTCAAATCGCGCCGGTTTGCGACGCGCTCAGGGAGATTTCCTATGGCTTGGACCACGCCCGTCATCACCGAAACGCCGTGCGGCGCGGAAATCAACCTCTACGTCAGCGCCGAGATTTAAGCCGAACCTTTGAAGATTGTCGTGCTGGGGTCGGCCGCTGGCGGCGGCTTCCCCCAGTGGAACTCAAATGGCCATGGTTGCCGCAGCGCAAGAGCGGGGGATTCTTCGGCGACGCCGCGCACGCAGACTGGTCTGGCGGTAAGCGGGGATGGCGATCGGTGGTTTCTGATCAATGCGTCGCCCGATCTGCGGGAGCAGATCGGTAACTCCCCGTTCCTGCATCCTCGCTCGCGCGGCCTTCGTGGGGACCAGAGGGATTCCCCCATTGCCGGTGTCGTGCTGACCGGCGGTGATGTGGATGTGATCGCCGGCCTTCTGACATTGCGCGAACGTCACCCTTTCACGCTCTACGCCACCCAGAGAATTCTGGGCGTGCTCGACGAGAATCCGATCTTCGAGGTGCTCAACAGGCAAGTCGTGGCCCGCAGGGCGGTTGCCCTCGACGAGATTGTCGCCCTCGATGATTCACTCTCGGTGGAACTCTTCGCCGTTCCCGGCAAGACGCCGCTTTATCTGGAGACCGATGACGCCCCGGAGATCACCACCGATGGCGTCACCGTTGGGGCGGCCCTTAGCGATGGCGTGTCGAGCGTGCTGTTCATTCCCGGTTGCGCGGTGATGACCGCGTCGCTGTCGGCGCGTATCAAGACGGCGCGCGTGGTTCTGTTCGACGGGACTCTATGGAGGGACGATGAGATGATCCTTCAGGGTGTGGGCGCCAAGACCGGCCGGCGGATGGGCCATATGAGCCTGAGCGGTCCGGAGGGGACCCTGGCGGCGTTCGCGGGCCTGGACGGTCCCGACAAGATTCTTGTTCACATCAACAACACCAACCCAATCCTGTTGGACGACTCGCCCGAACGCGCGGAAGTGGAGCGCTTGGGTTGGACCGTGGGCCATGATGGTCTGGAGATCGTGGTTTGACCGGCGAACATCTGTCCCCCGAGGGTCTGGAAGCGGCTCTGCGCGATATCGGCGCCCGCCGGTACCACATCCACCACCCGTTCCATAAGCGCCTGCACGCGGGACAACTGAGCCGCGGACAGGTCCAGGCCTGGGCGCTCAACCGTTATTACTACCAGAGCCAGATCCCCATAAAGGACGCGGTGATGATCTCCCGGCTGCCGACCCCGTCCTTGCGGCGGGAATGGCGGCGGCGGCTGATCGATCATGATGGAGCGGAAGAAGGGACGGGCGGTCTGGAGCGCTGGTTGAAACTGGCCGAGGGGGTGGGCCTGGACCGAGCCTACGTCGAAACCACCGAAGGTGTCCTGCCGGCCACCCGCTTCGCCGTCGACGCCTATGTCCATTGGGTGCGAGATCGCTCTTTGCTTGAGGCGGTGGCCTCGTCTCTCACCGAGTTGTTTTCGCCTAAAATCATCGCCGAGCGCGTGTCGGGCATGCTCGCCAACTACGACTGGATCACCGCCGAGACCCTTGCCTATTTCACGCCTCGGCTTACCCAGGCGCCCGACGACAGCGCTTTTGCTCTCGCCTACGTGAAGTCCCATGCGGTGACGGTCGAGCAGCAGCAGGCCGTGCTGGCATCCCTCGTGTTCAAGTGTGACGTACTGTGGTCGCAACTGGACGCGCTGTATCTGGCCTATGTTGACCCCAGACTGCCCCCGCCCGGCGCTTTCATGCCCAGGGACATAGCGTCTTGACCGACGAGGCGGCCATTCCCCGTTTTCGGCGCGGAGTCCGATTCCGGTTCGATGAAGTCCGAAACGCCTGGATCGTTCTCGCGCCCGAGAAGCTGTTCAACCCGGAGGGCACCGCGATCGAGATACTGAAGCGCGTGGACGGCGTCCGTACCATCGGGGTGATCGTCGATGATCTGGCGAGCATGTTTCAGGCTCCGCGGGATCTCATCGCCTGTGACGTCGTGGTGATGCTCGACGATCTCAACGCCAAGGGCGTAGTTAGCCTGTGATGATCCGCGTTCCGCCGCCGCAACCGCCGGTCGCTGTTATCGCCGAGATCACGCACCGGTGTCCGCTCAACTGCGCCTACTGCTCAAATCCTCTGGAGCTCGAGCGATCGAGCAACGAACTCTCCACCACCGAATGGTTGGCGGTCATCGAGCAGGCCGCCGCGATGGGCGTCCTTCATTTGCATTTCACCGGTGGCGAGCCGCTGGCGCGCCGCGACCTTACAACGATGGTGCGCCGCGCGGCTGATCTGAACCTCTACACCAATCTGATCACCTCGGGCGTTCAACTGGACGATCGGGCCATGCGCGGGCTCGTGGAAGCCGGCATCGACCACATCCAGCTGAGTTTCCAGGACGCCGATCCGGTGCCCGCCGACGTCGCCGGCGGCTTGACCGGCGGGCACGCTCGCAAGCTGGCGGCGGCCCATCGCATCGTCGCCGCCGACATTCCCCTTACGCTCAATTTTGTGGTCCACAGGCAAAATATCGATCGTCTTGAGGACATGCTGGCCCTTGCGGAACAGCTCGGCGCCGCTCGAGTCGAGATCGCTCATGTTCAATACTACGGCTGGGCCTTGCTCAACCGCGCCGCGTTGCTTCCTAGCCGCGCCCAAGTGGAGGCGGCCACGGTCTCCGTGCGGGCCGCGCGCGCGCGCTGGGCCGGGCGTATAGTCGTCGACTACGTCTTGCCAGACTATTACGCGACGCGGCCCAAGGCGTGCATGGGCGGTTGGGGGCGCCGCGCGATCAACATCTCGCCGTCGGGCAAGGTGCTGCCGTGTCACGCCGCCCAGACCTTGCCAGGCTTCACGTTCGAGTCCGTCAGGGATCAATCCCTGGCAAAAATCTGGACCGACTCCGAGTCCTTCCGTCGGTTCCGGGGCGTGGATTGGGCGCCTGAACCCTGCCGAAGTTGCGAGCATCTCGAAGCAGACCTCGGCGGATGCCGCTGCCAGGCCTTCGCCCTGACGGGCGATTCCAGCCGCACCGATCCGACTTGCGCCCTTTCGCCTGATCATTACCTGATCTCCGAGGCGCTCTTCGAAGCCGAAGCAGGGGGTGCGTTGAAACCGCGCCGGATCGGTGCGCGGACTTCCTAGACCGACTGGCGATCAAGCTTTGACCGAGAGCACCCCGGCGCCGCGACGACGCAGGACGCCGCCAAGGGCGCCAAAGCCCACTAGCATCAGAAGCCAGGCCTCTGGTTCCGGCACGCCAGGACTTGGGGTCGGTGGACCGGGTGGACCTGGAGGCGTTCCGGGTGGTGTCGGCTGACCCTTTACGGCCGCGCTTACGTTGGTGAAGACGAATGTCTCGTCGTTGTAGTCATAGTCGGAGTGACCAAGCTTCATGTCTTCAAACTGGATGGAGGTCCCCGATGGCACGCCCGACAGCGTGGGATTGGTTCCATTATAGAACGTCGAAAAAATATGATTGGCGCCGGTCAGGGTGCTGGATGCAAAGTCGTAGCCGCCATTCATTGTAGCATCCGAGTAGAGCTGCTGGCTGGAACCCAGAACCCGCAGGACAAATACCAGTTTGTCACCGGCCTTAACCGACCCGAAATCGATGCTCTGGCCAATTGAAGACGAATGGTTGTTGAGCCCGAAAATACCGGTACTGACCCCATTCACCATAACACTGATCTGGCTGTCATAGGCGGCCGAGGCGCCGGTGAAGTAGGCGACGATGTCGCCTGTAGCCTGGGCGTTGAACGAGTAGGTCTGGGCATTGTACGATCCGACTTTGGCGTAGAAGGCGTTGCCCGAGGCCAGAGTTTCACTCGAGATCGCGGAGGCGGCGATCAAGGTGGCGATCGATACAGCGAGTATTGACGCTCTGACCATGTGATTGTCCCAACTGATTAGAATTGTAGCGGCCGAAGTTAAGTAATTTGGACGCGGGGTGAAATACTGAAGCCCGTTGAGAGGCTTCTTAAGCTCCGAAGCTAGGCGCAGAAAAAATTTTTTCTAATCCCGCACAGGGTTATCGCCTGTTGGCATCAGATCTCCTGGATTTTCATTTCCCCGTGTCAGACTGCGACCGACGGATCGGCGTCACTGACCCCGGGAGCGCTACCATCTTGAAACGTATGTAGGCAATACGAAATGAATCCAGTTTTATCGAATTCATCGGTCCGGCCGGTCGGAGCGCGCGACACCACTATTCGAATGCGCAGCTTAGGAAAGATGCATAGCGTCGTGCCATGAACGCGCTTTGGTGACTTGGCTGGCGTCGAGAGCGGCGATACGCCGCGGTTTCGGCCGCCATTCAAGACTGCTGTTCGGCTCCCGCGACGCTGGCCTGGGAAACGGCTCAGGCCGCGACCAGAGCGAAGCGCCGCCCGCGCACCACGGCGCCTAAGACGCCCAGACCAAGCAACATCATCGCCCACGTGGCTGGTTCAGGCACAATTGAAGTCATGGTCGGGCCGTTGCCCTCATTGATCTGGCCACCCCTTGGCGAGGGATGGCCGTTTATATTTGGAATAAAGCTATAGTTACCGCGCTTGAGTTTGCCGTCGCTGCCAACATCGACGTTGTCGACGCCAAAGAAATCCACGGACCAGTCGGCGAAGTCCAGGGTTAGCCCACCCCCCCCCGGCGAGGAAACGATCTCGATACCGCACAAGACTCCCGTGACCCCCATGCAACGGGACGGAGCCGCCGAGGAGATCGATGTCTTCAAAGGCGCGCCATCGAGGCTGTAGTGAACACCATGGATTTGGCTGGAATCAATCACTTTGACTGTTCCATAGTTCGTGAACGCATAGGTCCCGTTCAGACTGAACGAGAAGGTGAAGGCCTTTCCCGCTGCACTGTAGGGCGTTTTTGGGGCGTTCGCGGCCCACAAGCCCGAACCGAAGACATGCATCGTGCTCGCGGCCGCCTGGGAGGCGGTCAAGGCTTCACTGGACACCACCGACGCGGCGACAAGCGCGGCAATCGAAATGGCCCGGGTTGGCGATCTGGTCATATGGGTCTCCGGGTTAGGCAAAGTAAAAGATGCGAGAGTCTGTAGAAAGAAACTCGCGAACGTGCTGAACCTCCGGCATCTGTATTGGACGCGAGACTAATCTCGTCACGTGGGACGTAATCACCCGCCGGGATCGGGTATCCTTAAGTTTTATTTCCCCGTATCCGCCTGCGGCCGACAAGTCGGCGTGATGGAGTGCGGCAAAATAACACACCCTTGACTGGGTGGTCAACGCGGAATGATTTGTGTGGCTTTGCGCCTGACGGGACCGCCCGTTTTGGGCTGATCGATGGGACCAAGTTCGTCTGTTTCGTGGTCAGCGGGTTTTCGCTGGAGGATGCCCGAGCCATCGCCCGCCCGCCCGCCCAAATCATCAGGCGTCAAGCTATGGCGAGATCCAGCAAATCGCCATTGGCGGGCGGGGACGTAATCCCGGCGCCGAAATTCGACAGGGTGACGCCGACGAGGCGAATGCCTTTCGCGGGCGGAAACACCGAGCGGACCAGGGCCAGCGACGTTTGGTTGAGTTGTTCGCGGCTGTCTATCGGG
>JAYTXV010000264.1:0-7386 GCA_043742805.1 Caulobacteraceae bacterium
TCGCCAGCGGGGGCCTGACCCGTCGTCAGCCTGGCCGACCGCCAGGCGCACGCGCGTCGGCGTCTGTTCCGACTGGGCGAAATAGGTTTCGGCGCACAAAGCCAGGGTCTCGCCCTCGATCGGCGTCACGCCTTGATAGCGATCCATGTCCGGCCCCTGGTCCACGGTCATGATAAACACACCCTGTCCCAGCAATGAGCCGGCGCCGGGCCTTATGAAGCCCTTGCCGGCCTCGGCCACCCGCTCGGCGTCGAAACGGCAATAGCCGCGCAGGGCGCCGCTGGTGTCATAGTCGGCCACCACATAGGCCACGGGACCATCCCCCTGGGCCTGGATGATCAACCGCCCCTCGAATTTCAGGCTGGCGCCCACCAGGGCCGCAGGGCGCAGGCTTCGCCCAGCAGATTGGCCACGGCTTCCGGATAGGCGTGCCGGGTCAGCACCTCCTCCACCGCAGGGCCAAGGCGGACGATGCGGCCGCGGACGGGCTGGGCTTCGATCTGAAAGGGAGCGACAAAGTCGTCGGTAAGGGTCTGGGTCACGGCGCGCATATAGGGTCGAGGCAACCGAATTCCACCATGGCCGTAAAACATGCCGGCGGTAGGGTCACACTTCCCCCGCCCGCTGGTCGATGGCGGCGACCACCCCCAATACGTCGGTCGGGGTAGCCATATCATCGGATTCGGCGTCCACGCGATTACTCAGATGGGGTGTGTCCCGCCGCATCTCTTCCAGCAAGGCGATGATCTTGGCGGCTTTCTTGTCTGCCAGTATGGCCAGTTCCAGGGTGAGCTGGCTTCGCCGCTCGGCCAGGACATCCTCCCGGCGCTGAGTGACCAGGATCAACACCGCCACCAGCAGGGCCGCACAACTGGCCGCCAACTCCAGCCACGAAAAAGCGTGCAAGTGCCCGCCGCTCGGGTTGAAGGCCAGGATCAGGCCGGTCCAGAGGGCGATGCCCAGGACCATGGCGATCAGGGCGGCGGGCGTCCCGACCATGGCCGTCAGCCGGTCCAGGACGCGTTGCGTCAGACTAGCGGCGCGATGGTGCGCCGAGTGGAACTCCGACAGGGCGTCGATGGAATGGATCAGGTGGTCGGGAAGGTCGCCCTGAGGGGGCTTTTGAGTTTCGGTTGGGGAGTCCATGCCCAGCCTCGAACGGCTAATCCCGGGTATCGTTCCGGTCCGGCTGGGGCCGGAGAATATTCCAGGCGAGGTCCGGACCATTGGCCGAGCGCTCCGTCTTCAGCCAAAGCAGCTGAGCCACCGGCACGATCGTCCAGCCCTGGAAAGTTACGGAGGCGACGACGACGACGTTGACCAGCATGCTGACCGTCAGCAGCAGTTCATGGTTCAGGGCCATGGCCCTGATCGTGACGTCAGGCGAGAGCCGGGTGGAAATGGCCTCAGATGGCCCCGAAGCACCAGGCCAGGATCGACTTCTGGGCGTGAATGCGATTTTCGGCCGCGTCCCAGACCAGGGACCTGGGGCCATCGAGCACCTCGTCGGTGACTTCCTCGCCCCGGTGGGCGGGCAGGCAGTGCAGGAACATCGTTTCCGGTCCGGCTAGATCCATCAGGTCATCATCGACGGCGAAGGGCGACAAGGCGATCATGCGGGCGTCATAATCGACATCGCCCATGGATACCCAGGTGTCAGCGACCACGCAGTCGGCGCCGCGCACGGCTTCCAAGGGATCATCGCTCAGCTCCACCCGGCCGCCGGCTTCGACGGCGCGGGCCAGATCGACGCCGCTGGGACTATATTGCACCGGGCTGGCGATCTTCAGCCGAAATCCGAGCTTGCCGGCGGCGTGCAGATAGCTGGCGCAGACATTGTTGCCGTCGCCCACCCAGGCGATGGTCTTGCCGGCTACCGGCCCGCGATGGGCTTCGAGGGTCATCAGGTCGGCGATGATCTGACACGGATGGCTGGCGCTGGTCAGGCCATTGATCACCGGCACGTCGGCGGCCCCGGCGAAGCGTTCCACCGTGTCGTGTTCGTTGGTGCGCAGCATCACCGCGTCGACCATCCGTGAGAGAACCCGGGCGGTGTCCTCCACCGTCTCGCCCCGGCCCAGCTGCAGGTCGGCGCCGGTGGAGATGATGCTGGCGCCGCCGAGCTGGCGCATAGCCGCGTCGAACGAAAAACGCGTGCGCGTGGAGTTCTTTTCGAAGATCATCGCCAGGGTGCGGCCGGCGGCCGGGGCGTCGGCGTCCACCCGACCCCGGGTCCAGCCCGCCCGAGCCGCCTTGCGGCGGTGGGCGTCGTCCAGGATGGCGCGGAGCGTAGCGGCCTCCAGCGCCCAGAGGTCGACGAAATGGCGGGGCCCGGTCACGCCGCCGCCTGCTCGCGCGCGGCCTCGCAGGTACGCTCCAGCTTTTCGACCGCTTCGCGGGCTTCTGAGTGGGTGAGCAGAAGCGAAGGCAGCAGGCGCACGCAGTTGTCGCCGCCGCCGGCGACCAGCAGGTGCTGCTCCCGGGCCAGAGCCATGAACGTCCGGTTGTTGGGGATCAGCTTGATGCCGATCAGCAGACCTTTGCCCCGGATGTCGGCGACCACGTCGGGAAAGCGTTCCTTCAGGCCGTGCAGCTGCTGGGTGAAATAGCCGGCAATCTCGCGCACATGTTTCAGGGTCTCGGGCGCACTCAATTCATCGAAGGCCGCCAGGCCCACCGCCATGGCCAGGGGATTGCCACCATAGGTCGAGCCGTGCGAGCCGACCGTCATGCCGGCGGCGGCGCGGGCGGTAGCCAGGCAAGCGCCCACCGGAAAGCCGTCGCCAAGGGCCTTGGCCACGCACATAATATCTGGCGCGGCGTTCGGCGCCCATTCGTGGGCGAACAGCTTGCCGGTACGGCCCAGGCCGCACTGGATCTCGTCATAGATCAGCACCACGCCATGGGTGTCGCAAAGTTCTCGCAGGCCAGTGAGGCAGACCTCCGGCACGGCGCGCGCGCCGCCCTCTCCCTGAACGGGCTCCAGGATCACCGCCGCCGTGGTCGGCTTGGCGATGGCGGCCTTGATCGCCTCCATGTCGCCAAACGGCAGGCTGACATAGCCTGGCAGAGTGGGGCCGAAACCTTCGACATACGACGGATTGCCCGCCGCATAGATGGCGGCGTAGCTGCGGCCATGGAACGCGCCGTCGAAGCCGACGATGTCGATGCGCTCGGGCTGGCCATTCGCCCAATGGAACTTGCGGGCGGTTTTCAGCGCGCATTCGATCGCCTCGGTGCCCGAATTGGTGAAGAACACCACCTCGGCGAAGGTCTCTTCGGTCAGTCGCGCGGCCAGGGCTTCCTGGCCCGGGATGCGGAACACGTTGGAGACGTGCCAGAGTTTCTGGGCCTGGTCGGTCAGGGCCTTGACCAGCTTAGGATTGGCGTGGCCGAGGCCCGTGGTGGCGATGCCGGCCATGCAGTCCAGATAGGCCTCGCCCTCGGCGGTGTAGAGGCGGGCGCCCTCGCCACGCTCGAACGCCAGTGGCGCGCGGTTATATACCGCCATGATGTGATCGTCGGGGACGACCGGCGTGGACTGAAGCGACATGGTCGCGCCTCCCAAATAGACAAGGCCCCGAGCGTGCGTTGCGAGGGGGCGGGAAGCGCGGCGTTCTCGCGCCCGCGTGACGGCTTGTCAACAATGGTCCAGTAGAGGCGTCAGGTCTTGAGCTTGTAACCCGTGGCAAACATCCAGAAGCATACCGCCGCCAGGGCGACGCACAGCACCGCCGTGGAAACCACGCCGATCACCAGCGATCCATCCGAATGGCCGATGAAGCCGTAGCGAAAGCCGGAGATCAGATAGAAGAACGGGTTGAAGTGGGAGGCGCTACGGAACGGTTCGGGCAGGCGGGCGACCACATAGAAGGTGCCCGAGAGAAACGTCATCGGCATGATGATGAAATTGCCCACGGCGGCGATGTGGTCGAACTTCACCGACCAGATGGCCGCCATCAAACCAAGCATACCCATGATCAGCGACGCCCCGACGCCGAAATAGACTATCGCCCACAGATGCGCGACGCTGAGTTGCGCGAAGGGCAACACCGCTAGCCCCGCCACCGCGCCGACGAGGATGCCCCGCGTCGCGGCGCCCAGAGTGAAACCCGCCACCTGCTCGATCGGCGACAGCGGCGGGGTGATGAAATCGCCGATCAGCCCATTCATCTTGGCCTGCAGCAGGCTGGACGATGAATTGGAGAAGGCGTTGGTCAGAATCTGCATCATGATCAGGCCCGGCGCTACGAAGGTGGCGAACGCCACTCCCGCCATCGGCGGCGCGGCGCCCTTAACGGCCACCACGAATACCAGCATATAGAGTAAGGCCGTGACCACCGGCGCCAGTAGCGTCTGTGTGCCCACCTTCCAAAATCGACGGACCTCGCGCAGATAGAGGGTGCGCAGTCCCTCCCAATTGGCCCCGTGATATTCACGCGGCATGGGCGGCGACGCCACCATGTCTGGCATGTCTTTCATGCCTCTTATTTGCGCCCGGGGCGACGGCGGCGCAAGGTGCCCGCCGGAGCCACAAGATGTTGATCTCTGTGGATGGATCACATGGCGCCTATTGTGTCCCCCGCTCACAGGTTTACGATATGTTGTGGTCATCGCGTTTTAAACGTCTGGCCGGACACTACATCTAGGTCGGCCCGATCCTTCGACCGGGCGGCGATGGCGTCAACGGATCCGGAGGATTTTTCAGCATGGGCTGGACAGACGAGCGCGTGGAAACACTGAAGAAGCTATGGCTCGACGGGCTCTCCGCAAGCCAGATCGCCAAGCACCTCGGCGGCGTGACCCGCAACGCGGTGATCGGCAAGGTGCATCGCCTGGGCCTGTCCGGTCGCGCCGCGCCGTCCCAGCCGGCCGGCACGGTGTTCAAAGCCCCTCGCCCGGCGCGCGCGCCGGCCACGGTTGTCCCGGTCGCCCGCCGCGCAGCGCCGCCGCCCGAGCCGATCGTCGTGCAGGTCGCTGCCCCGGTTCCCGAGGTTCAGCCCCAGGCCCAGGCGATCGCCCTGACACCCGAACGGGGATCCGCGACGGTGCTGACGCTTGGCGCCCGGATGTGCAAATGGCCGATCGGCGATCCGTCAAGCGACGAGTTCACCTTTTGCGGCCGGCGCTCTTCCGAAGACGGCCCCTATTGCGCTGAACATGCCCGGGTCGCCTATCAGCCCCATCAGACCAAGAAGAAGGCCGGATCGACCGAACTGGCCCGTTCGCTCCGTCGCTACGTCTAGGCCCTGAATTCGGCGGGACTGATCCGGGGGATTTCGATCGCCCGGATCAGATTCGGTCTACAATCGGTTCATGACCGAGGATTCCAACGCCCAGACCTATAGCGTCTCCGATCTCGCCTTCGCGCTGAAGCGCACGATCGAGGACGCCTATGGTTTCGTGCGCCTGCGCGGCGAACTTTCCAAGGTCACGTTTCACGGCAATGGACACGTCTATCTGGACCTGAAGGACGAGCGCGCCTCAATCTCCGGGGTCATCTGGAAGGGCTCGGTGCGCGGCCTCGGCGTCAGGCCCCAGACGGGCCTGGAGGTGATCGTCACCGGCAAGATCACCACCTATCCGGGCCGCTCGCAATATCAGATCATCATCGAGACCATGGAGCCGGCGGGGATCGGCGCCCTGCTGGCGCAGCTTGAACGGCTCAAGGCGAAGCTCGAGGCCGAGGGCCTGTTCGAGGCCGCCCGCAAACGCCCCCTGCCCAGCCTGCCCGCCGTTATCGGCGTGATCACCAGCCCCACCGGCGCGGTAATCCGCGACATTCTGCACCGGATCGCCGCCCGCTGGCCATGCCGCGTGGTGGTCTGGCCGGTCGTTGTCCAGGGCGACCAGGCCGCCGCCCAGGTGCGCGCGGCGGTCGAAGGCTTTGGCGCGCTGCCCGCTGATGGCCTGATTCCCAGACCTGACCTGATCATCGTCGCCCGGGGCGGCGGCTCGGTGGAGGATCTGTGGCCATTCAACGACGAGGCCTTGGCCCGCGCCGTCGCCGCAAGCCAGATTCCGATCGTCTCGGCGGTCGGCCATGAGACCGACACCACCCTGATCGACTTCGTCTCCGACCGGCGCGCGCCGACGCCGACCGCGGCGGCGGAGATCGTCACGCCGGTATTCGCGGATCTCGCCGCCACCCTCGCCGACTATGAGCGGCGGATGATCCAGGCCGGCGCGCGGATGGTCGATCTGGGAACCGCGCGCTTGGCCGCCGCCGCCGGGCGTCTGCCTCGGCTGCAGGATCTGCTGGCGATCGCCACCCAGCGCCTCGATCTGGCCTCGGGCCGTCTGGGCGCCGCGCTCACCGCCAATGTCGCCGCCCATCGCCAGGAGCTGACCGCCAAGTCCGCCTCCCTGAGACCGCGCCTTCTGACCGGGAGCATCGAGGTCAAGGCCCGGACCCTCGACGCGCTCGCGGACCGCCTGCCGACCCTGGCGCGGCGCGCCCTGGCCCAGGCCAGCGACCGCCTGACCAACCTCGAGAAACTGCGCCTGTCGCTCAATCCCGACGGTCCCCTGAGCCGGGGCTTCGCGCGGGTGGAGGACGCGGGCGGACACCTTGTGCGGTCGGCCGGCGCGCTCCACGCCCAGGATGCGGTCAAGCTGATCTTCCACGACGGTGACCGGGCTGCGGTGATCGACGGCGCCGCTCCGCCACCCTCGCCACTACGCACGGCCCCAGCTCAAAGGCGCACGCCGGGGATCGAACAGGGAAGCCTGTTCTGAGCGGCGTTTTCGCGCTAAAGGCGAGGTGATGAACGCTTATGACAAGCAACTGGGCGCGGCCGGCGACCTGGCTATGGTCCGCTACGGCGACGGTGAGATGACCGTGCTCAGACCTGGCCGCCATGTGATCTGCGCGGTGTCGGGCCGCAAGATCCTGCTCGACGACCTTCGCTACTGGAATCCGGTTCTGCAGGAAGCTTACGCCGGCCCCGCCGAGGCCCTGGCACGCTGGAAACAGCTCAATCCCTAAAGATAGTCCTCGCGCGGCCAGCGCTTGTGAAGCCACCACCATTCGCCCGGCCGTTCGCGCACCCTGGCCTCGATGAAGGCGTTGATGGCGGCCACCCCGCGCTTGATGTCACCGTTGCGATCGCCGGTATCGGCCACCTCGATCGGTTCATGGGCGATGACGCGGAACCGGACGCCGCCGACGCGCTGGATCGACATCGGCTGGATCACAGTTCCAAACCGCAGCGCCAGGCGCACGGCGGCGGGATTGGTCATCACCGGGCGGCCGAAGAATAGTCCGGGCGCGCCACCATCATAGCGTTGGTCGTTCATCATCGCGATCGACCGGCCGGCCTTTAGGCCCATGAGCAGGTCCCGCGCGCCCTCGGCCCCCTTGGGCGCGAACAAGCGAACGCCATA
>JAYTXV010000265.1:0-3477 GCA_043742805.1 Caulobacteraceae bacterium
CGGTTTCGGCGGGTCGGTGAAGACCGTCTCCCGCGATCGCCAGACCGGCGAGATCAAGGAATATCCGCTGGAGAACTTCGAGCGTATCATCCAGACCAATCTGATCGGCACCTTCCGCTGCATCACCAAGAGCGCGGCGGGCATGCTGACCCTGGACGTTCTGCCGGACGGCGATCGGGGTGCGATCGTCAACACCGCTTCGGTGGCGGCGGAGGACGGCCAGATCGGCCAGGTGGCCTATACCGCGTCAAAGGCGGGCATCGTCGGCATGACCCTGACGGTGGCGCGCGATCTGGCCAGCGAGGCGATCCGGATCAACACTATTTTGCCGGGGATTTTCGACACGCCGCTGCTGCAGCGTGCGCCCGAGGCGGTCAAGGCGGCGCTGGCGGCCTCCGTGCCGTTCCCCAAGCGGCTTGGCCTGCCGGAGGAATACGCCCAGCTGGCGCACACCATGATCACCAACTGCTATTTCAACGGTGAGGATGTGCGGCTTGACGGCGCGATCCGGATGGCGCCCCGATAGCTCAGGGTCCTCAAACCCACCAAATTCCAGAACAACACCGGCCAGAACAACACCGGCCAGAACAACACCGGAAGGAAACCCAGTCCCATGACCGACGCCTTTATCATCGACGCCGTCCGCACACCCCGCGGCATCGGCAAATACCCCAAGGGCGCGCTGTCCCAGATCCACCCTCAGCGGCTGGGGTCGACCGTGCTCAAGGCCCTGGCCGAGCGCAACAACATCAACACCGCCGAGGTGGACGACGTGATCTGGGGCACCAGTTCCCAGCGCGGTCCGCAAAGCTGCGACCTGGGCCGGATGTCGGCCCTGGACGCCGGCTATGACATTCGCGCCAGCGGCGTTACCCTCGACCGCTTCTGCGGCTCGGGCATCACCTCGGTGAACTTGGCCGCCGCGACGATCATGGCCGGAATGGCCGATCTGGTGGTGGCCGGCGGGACGGAAATGATGTCCATGCCCAATCGCCGCAGCGCCGACGACGGCCCGCCGCTGTTCGACACCGGCAACCTGCACTTGCGGGCGATGCATCCCCAGACCAACCAGGGCGTCTGCGCCGACACCATCGCCACCATGGAAGGCATCACCCGCGAGGCGGTCGACGCCCTGGCTCTGGAAAGCCAGCGCCGCGCCGCCGTCGCCATCGCCGAAGGCCGCTTCGACAAGAGTGTGGTCACCGTCTTCAACGACGACGGTTCGGTGGCCCTCGATCACGAGGAGTTCCCGCGTCCGAACACCACCGCCGAAGGCCTCGCCGGTCTGAAGCCTTCGTTCGAAGCCCTCGCCGATGTGCCGCTGAATGAAGCTGGGCTGACGTTCCGCAGCCTGATCCTGCAGAAATACCCGGACGTGAAGATCAAGCACATCCACCACGCTGGAAACTCCTCGGGCGTTGTGGACGGCTCAGCCGCCCTGCTGCTGGCCTCTCCCGACTATGCCAAGGCCCACGGCCTGAAGCCTCGGGCTCGCGTCGTCGCCATCGCTAACCAGGGCGATTGCCCCACCCTGATGCTCAATGCCCCGGTCCCCGCCGCGCGCCGAGTTCTGGCCAAGGCCGGCCTCAGCATTGAGGATATCGATCTGTGGGAGATCAACGAAGCCTTCGCCGTGGTGACCGAAAAGTTCATCCGCGATCTGAAGCTCGATCGCGAAAAGGTCAACGTCAACGGCGGCGCCATGGCGCTCGGCCATCCGATCGGCGCCACCGGATCGATGCTGATCGGCACGGTGCTGGATGAACTCGAGCGCCGCGGCCTGCGGCGGGGCCTGGTAACCATGTGCGCCGGTGGCGGCATGGCCCCAGCCATCATCATCGAACGCCTCAACTAGCCAGCGACGGGCGAAAACACCGATGGACCTCGCCCTGACGGCGGACGAGCGGGCCTTCCAGGTGGAGGTCCGCGCGTTTCTCGACCAAGCCCTGACGCCCGAGCTGCGCGAGGCCGGCCGCCTGGGCGCCAGCGCCTTCAGCGAGCCTGAGCACAGCCTGCCCTGGCAGCGGAAACTTTACGAAAAGGGCTGGGTCGCGCCCGGCTGGCCGCAGGAATATGGCGGCGCCGGCTGGAGCGAGATGCAGCGGGCGATCTTCTCGTCCGAATGCGCTCGGGCCTGCGCCCCATCGCTTTCGCCGATGGGACTTCGCATGGTCGGCCCGTGCATCATGGGCTATGGCACCGCCGAGCAGAAGGCGTTCTACCTGCCGCGTATCCTGGCCGGCGAGGATTACTGGTGCCAGGGTTATTCCGAACCGGGCTCGGGTTCCGATTTGGCTTCCCTGCAGATGCGGGCGGATTCCGACGGCGACGACTATGTGCTCAACGGTTCCAAGATTTGGACCACTCAGGCCCACCACGCCAACCGGATGTTCTGCCTGGTTAGGACAAAGTTCGACGGCAAGCCGCAGCAGGGCATCACCTTCTTGCTACTGGAGATGAAAACGCCCGGGATCACGGTCAAGCCGATCATCACCCTAGCCGGCGACCACGAGGTCAACCAGGTGTTCTTCGATGACGTCCGCGTGCCGAAATCGGGCCGCCTGGGCGAGGAAAACCGGGGCTGGACCGTGGCCAAATACCTGCTTGAGTTCGAGCGGGGCGGCGGTTCGGCGCCAGGTCTGAAGGTCGCCCTCGCCCGGGTAAGGGCGATGGCCGCGATCGAAGCCTCCGACCGGGGGGAAACCCTGCTTCAGGACGCAGCGTTCCGCCAACGGCTGGCCGCCGCCGAGGTCTCCATCGAGGCGATCGAAATGACTGAGCACCGCGTGCTGGCCGACCTGGCGGGCGGCCGAAATCCTGGACCCGCTTCCTCGATGCTCAAAACCCAGGGCACCGAAGCCATGCAGGCGATCGATGAGCTGGCCATCGACGCCGCCGGCGCCTACGCGGGGGTGGATCAGCTCGACGCCCGTCGTCCCGGCGCCAACATACCCGTGATCGGTCCGCGACATAGCCTGACGGCCATGCCGCGTTACCTCAACAACCGGGCTGCCTCGATCTATGGAGGATCCAACCAGATACAGCGGAATATCATGGCCCGTCTGATCCTGGGGCTTTGAAATTCTTTAGTGCTGGGAGATTCCAACCCCAAACCCTGCGCTGGTATAAATCTGTCAGCGGCTAGCATTCTGCTTGTCGGTTTCGCAGACCTTGGTTCCATCCTTCGCCGCTGCCGCGTAGCGTCAGGTCGAACGCAAACCTGAAGACTGTCAGTTCACAGTACAATCAACGGAATTACAGACCTTGCGGATGGATATGCCGTAGAATCAGGAAATCGTCGGCAAGGCCCTCAATCCGTCATCCACCCTTGTGCGGCGCGATCAGGAATTTCTCGCCGGTCGACTTCTTGTTGTAGGCGGCGATGACGGCCGGGTCCAAGGCCTCGGTCAGGGAGATCACCGAGGTGTAGTGGCTGGCGAAGGTGGTCTTGATCTCGCTGGCGACGCGCTGGCGCAG
>JAYTXV010000266.1:0-3247 GCA_043742805.1 Caulobacteraceae bacterium
CGAACCTCCACGCCTTACGGCGCTGGAACCTAAATCCAGTGCGTCTACCAGTTCCGCCACATCCGCGCGGCGCGGCGTGGTCTGCCCGTTGGACCGGCCGAAGACAAGCTATATTGCGCTCCAAACCGCGCTCGGAGTCTCTGGATCGCTCGCCGCCGCTGTCAAGGTGATCCCAAGCGCCTTCATGACGGCGATTGCGGTCTTCAGCGTCGGATTGCCGTTTTCGCTGAACGAACGATAAAGCGGCTTGCGCGATAGGCATGTGTCGGTGGGGTTTGCGTCATTGCTTTCCCTATCGCCGAGGTCGCCGGTTCGCTTAGGTTGTGCGCCGAAGACGGGAACTGCGGATTGGCGGATGACGGACACGACTGAACATCTGCGAGTGGAACAGGTCTACCAATGGCTCCAAGCCACGCCCGCCGACCTTGAAGGCCTGGATTTCGAGCAGCCGATCGCCGGGTCGAAGGCGGCCGACAGCGGTGAGTTGGCGGACCTTTATCGTGCCGCCACGCTGGCCGTTGGAGAGGAGCCTCATGGAACTAACAATCCCGCCCGGGCGCGGATCTGGAACTTCCTTTGGGGCATCACCGGCATGCACTTTAAGCCGGCGGACCCCAACGAGCCGTTCGGCTCCACGATGGTGCTCGCCGATGGCCGACGCACAGCCATCGCGTCCGACTTCCGTGGCCACGTTGATATGCTTTGGACGATGGCCGGCGCGGCGACGAACGTAGTCCTGCGAGCCCGATTGAGCGACCTCGCATGCTCGGCTGGTCCAAGCCCGAGGCGCAGGCCGCTAAGGACCAGCTCGTGGCGCTCCGGAAGCGCGCTGTAGCCGTCCGCGATCCAGTGCCCGTTCACTGGTTCTGCGAACTGGACCTGCAGTCGCGCCTATCGGACCCCTTGGGGATCGCGGCTGAGGTTGAGGAGGTTCTGGCGAACCTTTCCGGTGACGCCAACCATCATTTGGTCGTTGAACTGTGGCGCCTGGCGGCTAGGGCCTACCAAGCCGGCAAGCAGGAGGAAGCCAAGCACCGGTGTCAGGTTGCCGCCGCCGAGGTGATGGTCGCCCAAGCCGACAAAATCCCGTCGGCCATGCTGGCCTCCCATTTGCTCGCCAACGCTATCGCTGCGCTGCACGGCGTCGCTAGCGCCCGTACCCGTCGCTTGGAGCTCCGCCACCGGCTTGTCGAAGTTCAGGCTGGCGTGGACGAGGAGATGGGTTCGTTCTCTCAGGAGATGGACATCTCTGGGATGGTGCAGCGGATACAAGAGAGGTTCAAACCGCTGACCGTCTTCGACAGCCTTTGCCTATTCGCCGCACTTGATAGCAGCCCTGATCCGCAAGCGCTCAAGGCGGAGGCCGCTGAGTTGATCCGCAAGCATCCTCTGGCGTCATTGTTCGGCACCGCGCACCTCGACGACGAGGGCAAGGTGATCCATCGCACCGGGGGCGGCCAGTTCGGCGACCCCGACGACCCGGCGATCGCCCAGCGGGTTGCTCAATCCGAGAGCATTCGGCGCAACGTCCTCGTCGGGGGAAAGATCAACCCGACACGGCAGACGATAGTCTCCGCCCACTTCCTGTCGGACGATGTCTTCCACCTCCTTACGAGCCAGAGCCCCTTCGTGCCGCAAGACTTGGCGCAGACGTTCGCCCGCAGTTTCACCCGGTTCTTCCAGGGTGACTTCACCAGCGCGCTCTACACACTGACGCCGCTCCTAGAGAACTCGCTTCGCTACGTCCTGAAGTCGCACGGGCACGACGTTACAACCTTCGACAACGCCGGGCAGACGCAGGAGGACCGGACTATCACCGCCCTGTTCGATGGGATGCGTGCCGAGCTGGACGCGGTGTTCACACGGTCGATCACAGAGGACATCGAGCGCGTCTTTCTCGGTAGGCCGGGTCCAATGCTTCGTCACGGCGTCGCACATGGCCTGCTTCACGACGGAAGCCCATATGGCGCCGACGCGGTATATGCGTGCTGGCTGATCTTCCGCCTTTGCGTACTGCCGCTCTATCCCTACCGGGCCGATCTGGGGCTCGCCTGATCTAGAGCCTTAGGCGTCTTGCGTGATCTGGATGCATTCCTCCCCCCGCCTACCCCGGCTCGTAGCCAAAACGCTCCACCCAGGAGCTCAGAATGGCTTCCACCGGCGCCAACTCCGTCCGGTATCGCCGCCACTGGCCCACCCCGTCTGCGTTGAGGCCGCGGGCTACCTGCGGCGCGCTGGGGGTTCTGGGCGTTCCTCGGACCTGGGCGGCGAAATTCTTGACGACCGGATCCCACGGCGCGCCGAGAAAGGCCAAGGTACGGCGCGCCTCGCCCTCGAAGTCGGCCACCAAAGCCTCATGGCGCACCTCGTGGATCGTCAACGGCAGCTTTTCTCGGTAGAGCGCCGCGAGGCCCATCACTGCATCGTAGTAGCCCGCCGCGCCATCCAGGGTGAGAAACTCGAACATCGCCGCGTTCATCCGAAAGCGGCGGCGGAAACAGCTGAACACCACATCGCGGGGGTCGCGCAGGGCGAACAGGATTCTGGCCTCCGGAAACAGCTTGGCGACCAGCGGCAGGGCGGGGGTGTGCAGAGGCATCTTATCGACGAAGATCCTGCCGTCGATCGGCTCGCCCAGGGCCTCGTCCACGCCGCGCCAATAGGCCTCGCGAACCGGTTGGGCCTGGGCCGCCGTCAGGCTCGCCAGCCGGTTCAGAGCCATGTCGTCGGACAGCAGGGCATTGCCGGCCGCGCCCAGGGCGTCCACCTCTTCAAGGGTCACGATCGAAGGATGACTGGCCAGCACCTTCTCCAGCAGCGTGGTGCCCGACCTGGGAAAGCCGACAAGAAAGATGTGCCGAGCGGTAAGCCGCGCGCCTATCTCGTCGGGTCCGGCCGCCGCCCGCCATGGGCCCAAAGTCGACGCCTCGAACCAAGCGCCAAGGCGGCGCGCGCGATCGCCCTGGCTTTCAGGGGCCGCCGGCAGCAAGGGGGCGCTTACCCGGCGCACGATGGCGTTCCGGGCAGCGTAGTCGGCAAAAGCTTCGGCGGGCCGATCCAGCGCGTCGAGACCATCCGCGCGCAGATCATGAGCGTCGATCCGTTGAGCGTCGGCCAGGTCCTGCCGCGTCAGCAGCTCGTTCATCCGCGTCGCCGCCAGGTCGGAATGGCCGTCGGCCATGTCCGCCCGAGCCAGGGCGATCTGGGCGCTGATCAGCGCCGGCGACAGAGCCAACGCGCGCGCCGC
>JAYTXV010000267.1:0-3909 GCA_043742805.1 Caulobacteraceae bacterium
CGGCGCGGGATCATTCCGCTGGATGCTCTCAAGATCAGCCGGCGGCTGGCGCGCACGGTTCGCTCGGATCGCTTCGAATGCCGCGTCAACACTGCTTTCGCCACGGTTATCGAACTCTGCGCGGCCCCCAGACCCGGGCGGATGGAGACCTGGATCAACCGGACCATCGAGACCCTGTGTCTGGAACTGTTCGCCCGGGGCTGCGCGCACAGTGTTGAAACGTGGCGCGAGGGCCGGCTGGTCGGCGGCCTGTATGGGATCGCGCTGGGCGGCGCGTTCTTCGGCGAAAGCATGTTCTCGATCGAAAGCGACGCCAGCAAGGTGGCGCTGGTGCATCTGGTGTCGCGGCTGCGGGCCGGCGGCTTCGCGCTGCTGGATGCGCAGTTCATGACCGACCATTTGCAGAGTTTCGGCGCGATGGAGATCAGCAAGCTGGACTATCGGCGACGATTGGCGGCGGCTCTGGCCAGATCAGCCGATTTCCACGCCCTGCCCGCCTATGTGGCGGGGATCGCCGCGCTGCAAGAGACCAACCAGGCGTCGTAGACCGGGTGTTTCAGCGCGTTCAGGCCGGGGGCGTTGGCGAACATCCAACCCTTGAACACCTGTCTCGGCCCCATGACGCCGCCTGACGCCGCCCCCGCGTCGGAGGTGATAAGCAGATAGGCGGAGGGCCGCGGCTGGGCATCGCCGCCGCCGCGGGTGACACAGGTCTTCACCTCGAACACTAAGCTCTTGTATCGAAGCCGAGCGCCGATCGGCGCGGCGAAGGCCATGGTCTCGGCCGAGACCTTGTCGAGAACCCTAAGCACCGCGGCCGGGGCGCGCGCCGGCACGGGCGGAGCCACCAGTGCGACCACCTTATTGGTCGGCTCATCGCTATCGATCTGATTGTCGGGGGCCTCCGGGGCGGAAGCGTCGGGAACCGGCGCCATGGCGGTGGCCGGTGGCCGCGGCGCAGCCGCGAGCGGTGCGACAGCGGCGGGAAGAGAGCCGCCCTGCTCGGCGTTTGGTGCGACCGTCGCGCCGTTGGTCTCCTGGGCGACCGCCCCGGCCACCAACAGGCAGGCGCCGACGGCGAGCGTCGAGACCCAGGCCGCGCGGACTATTCGGGTGTCCATGGTTCGTAGTCGCCTGAAGCCCCGGCCCTTTGGCCGCCGCGGGTAATCGATCCCTTCGGGCGCCAGGCCCACTTGGTTCCGGTGAGATTCGGCTGGTGATCGATTTCCCAGGCACGGCGCTTGAGCGGTTCGCGGGTCGGCGGCTCGGCGAAGGTGTGATGCAGCCAGCCGTGCCAGTCGGGCGACACCTTCGAGGCGTCGGCATAGCCCTTGTAGATCACGAACCGGCGGTTGTGGCCGTCGTAGTCGAACCTCTTGTCGATGGTTTCGTAGTATTTGTTGCCACTCTCGTCAGCGCCGACGAACTGGCTGCCACGACCAATCTGCCACCGCGCGCCGATAGTGGCGCCAGTCCACCAAGTGAAGATCGCTTTTAGCACGTAGTTACCGGACCGGGCTTTCGCGCGGCCGTTCGGCGCGCGTTCGTTGGCGGTCTTATAGGCGCCGGGGCCTCACGCGTCCAGTCGGGCGGAGATACACGGAAGCCTAGCTAGAAACCTACATCTTGTGGGTAAGTGCACGCCGCCCGCTAGATCTATTGCGCGGCCATCGCCCCCGGCTTAGCGTTGCCTGGCTTCGGGAGAGGAACCCAATGCGCTTAGAGACCCCTTCGCCCGGATATTGGCCAGCCTTGGCCGCAGAATGGACCGCGATCGAGCGGCTGGGCGGCGTCACTCGAGTTCTGGCGCCGATCGCCTGGCCCTCGGCGAGGGTCGAGGCTTGGCTGGACTGGGCCAACAGCCTGCCAACCGACTTTCCGATCGGCGACTCGCCGGCCGCCCTGACCCGAGACAGCGCCTCCCCGCGCTTTCTGGGCGGTGGGCCGGATCGCTACGCCCGGCGTCTGGCGGCCTGGGGGTTGGCGCTTGGCGTGTTCGATACCGCCACGGACGCCGAGGCCTTCGCCGATGCGATCATCGCTCTGTTATCTGCTGGCCTTGTGGCGCCAGGGCCTTCCCTGGCCTTCGGAGCCAGGCTGCACCCGCTGGCGCAAGATCCGGCCTTGTCACCGATCACGGCGCCGCAAAGCCTGGAACGGCTGATCTTCGCCGCCGCCGATCCGAGGGACCGACTGGCCCCGCGTCTCGCGGCGGTGAGCGACGCGGTTCGGCGATGCCAGGGTGATCCTTCGGCCTGCGCCGATCCCGCCCAGAACCACGCCCTGCTGAGAGCCGCCCTGGCGGCGCGTGACCTGGGCGCGACGGACCGGGAAATCGCCGACGCCGTCGCCCTAGGCCGGTCTGGCGAGACCGTGGCATCGCTCTTGGGGAACACGATCGCCTGGGCGGGGCGCGCCGAAGTCGTGGACGCCAGGGCCGCCGCCCGGCGCGCGGCTGTCGCGGGCTGGAGCGGGACGGATTTCACTCTCGCGTTTTCCGAAGCCGACGCCACGGCTCTGATCCTGGCGGACGCCGCGCCGTCGGCGGCCATCAATGTGGCCACCCTTGAGACGCCCGACGACCTCGCGGCGGTCACGCGCCTGATGGTCATCGCCCTCGAGATCGAAGTCTCGGTCGGTTTTTCCGCCAAGGTCGAACAGGCGCATCTGCGCCGCGAGCATCGGCCGCTGTCGATTGTCCTGGCGGGCGTGGCCGAGCGGCTGGTGGCCGAGGGCCTGACTTATGGCGCGCCGAACGGGCGTGATCGCGCCGCAGGGCTGCAGGCCCTGGCCTCCGCCGCCGCGCTTTCGGCCTCCGTCGAGATCGCCGCTCGTATCGGCGCCTATCCACGCTTTCACCAGGTCCGTGACAGCAACCTTGTGGAGCTGGCCACGCGACTTGAAGCGACGCGGCGCCTGTCCGCCAGCCCAACAGCCCAGCTGGCGCTGACGCTGATGGAAGCGGCCCTCGCCGAGGCCACGGCGACCGGCCTGCGCAACGCCATGGTGACCGGCGGCCCGGCTACCGATGGGGAACTGGCGCTCAAGTTGGGAAGCCTGGCCCTGGGCGCAAACCCGTGGAATGGACCGTTGGGTGTGTCGGAGACCGCCGACGGCGCGGCGATACCCTCCATCAACCCCTTCGCTCTCGAGGGGCTCGCGGTTCTGGGCGTGCCAGCGGATGTCGCCCGGCCGCATCTGATCGGTCATAGAGCCCTGGCCGAAGCGCCGGGCCTCGATCCGGGCGCCCTAGGGGCGCGAGGCTTCACCGACCACGAGATCGCGGTCGTGGAAGCCGCCCTGATCGACGCGACCGACCTTCGCGCGGCGTTTGCACCGGCCGTGGTCGGGGTGGGGTTCGTCAGCGACGTCCTCGGCGCGTCGGCCGAAGCGGCGGTCGCGCCGGGCTTTGACACCCTGGCCCTGGCGGGGTTCACGGAAGCGCAAATTTCCACCGCCGAGGCATGGGTGATAGGCGCGGGAAGCCTCTCGACCGCGCCGTTCCTCAACGACGAAGCCCGCGCCATATTCCGAGGGCCGCTCGACATTGGTCTTGCCGATCGGATCGCCATGACGATGGCCATGCAAGCCTTCACCTGCGCGCCCCTCACCCTGGCGCCCCGCCTCACCTTCGCCGATCCTCCCGAAACGGCGGTCGAAATCCAGACGGCGGCGGCCCGAGCGGGCGTTCGCGCTCTGGCCATCGCGCGGACCGATCCGCCCGAGGCTTTCCGTTTCGACCTGCCGGACCCGGCGATGGCCGAACCACCCGCCACCGCGCCACCGCCTCGGGAACGCGTTATCGAGCGGATCGTCGAGGTGAACCGCAGCCGCCAGCGCCTGCCCGACCGGCGCAAGGGCTATATCCAGAAAGCCAGCATCGGCGGCCACAAGGTCTATCTGCACACC
>JAYTXV010000268.1:0-2127 GCA_043742805.1 Caulobacteraceae bacterium
CGCAGACGTTCTGGACATCGGCGGCGAATCGACTCGCCCGGGAGCGACCCCTGTTGCCGAAGCCGAGGAACTGGCCCGCGTCGTTCCGCTGATCGCCGCACTTCGCGAGCGCACCAGGACGCGACTCTCCATCGACACCCGCAAGAGCGCCGTGGCGCGGGCTGCCGTGGTGGCCGGGGCGACGATGTGGAACGACATCACCGCGCTGACCGGTTCGCGGGACAGCCTTGCCGCCGCCGCCGAACTCGACTGCGAGGTCGTGCTGATGCACATGCAAGGCGAGCCGATGACGATGCAGGCCGAGCCCCGCTACGGTGACGTTGTCATCGAGGTGGTCGCTTGGCTGGCCGCGCGGGCCGAGGCGGCCATGGCGGCCGGCGTGGCGCGGGAGCGGATCTGGCTCGATCCCGGTATCGGCTTCGGCAAGACCCTGGCCCACAACCTTGCCCTGCTCGCCGCACTCGACAGCGTGGTCGCGCTGGGGTTTCCAATTCTGCTGGGCGCGAGCCGCAAGGGCATGATCCGCAAAGTCGACCCCACCGCCGTGGAGGCCATGGACCGGCTGGGCGGCTCATTGGCGATCGCGCTGGCCGGCATGCGGGCCGGTTGCGCCATGGCGCGCGTCCACGATGTGCGCGAAACGGTCCAAGCGTTGAAGGTGGCGCGGGCGATCGATTCGGCGAGAGCGATGCATGTCTGAGTTCCTCGGCCGGGTGCTGATCATCGCCGGTTCGGATTCCGGCGGCGGGGCAGGCGTCCAGGCCGACATCAAGACCGTCACCGCGCTCGGCGGCTATGCGGCCACCGCCATAACCGCCGTAACGGTGCAGAACACTCTGGGCGTGTCGGCCATCCACCCCCTGCCCCCGGCCCTTGTCGAGGCCCAGGCCAGGGCCGTGCTGGACGACATCGGCGCCGACGCCTTCAAGATCGGCATGCTGGGCGACGCGGCGATGTGCGAGGCCGTCGCCCGCATCCTCGACGCCGCCGGCGCGATACCCGCCGTGGTCGACCCAGTGATGATCGCCAAGGGCGGGGCGGCCCTGCTGCAAGACGGCGCGATCCAGGCCGTGCGGGAATTGATGGTTCCCCGCGCCTGGCTGCTGACACCCAACGCCCCCGAGGCCGCCACCCTGACCGGCCTGGCTGTCGAAACCACCGACGACCTGCGCCGGGCCGGCGACGCCTTACTGGCCATGGGCGCCCGGGCGGTGCTGATGAAGGGCGGCCATGTCGCCGGCGACACCGTCGTCGACGTGCTGATGACCGCCGACGGAGAGACCACCTTCGAGGGGCCCCGCATCGAAACCCGCCACACCCACGGCACCGGTTGCACCCTGGCATCGGCCTGTGCCGCAGGTCTGGCCCAGGGTCTGGCCCTGGAACAAGCGGTGGCCCGGGCCTGGGGCTACACCGGCGAGGCCATCCGCCACGCGCCCGGTTTTGGGGCCGGCCATGGTCCTCTCGGCCACGGATGGGCTCTGAAAGGACGCTGAGGAGCGATGGAGGATCTTGAGGCGCGGCTTTGCGCGGTGTTGCGCGGAAATGTTCACTTGTTGGCCGTTCTGCGGGTGGTCCGAGACCTCGCCCTGCCCGACTGGCTGGTGTTCTCCGGAGCGATCTACCAGCCGGTCTGGAACCACCTGACCGGCCGTCCGCCCGGCCACGGGATCAAGGACTATGACCTCGGCTACTTCGACGCCACGGACACTTCCTACGAGGGCGAGGACAGGGTCATCCGCCGGGTCGCCGCCGCCTTCAAACCCCCACTGCGCGAGATGATCGAGGTGCGCAACCAAGCCCGGGTGCATCTCTGGTTCGAGAACCACTTCGGCGAGCCCTACGCGCCGCTTTCCAGCACCGCCGAGGCTCTGACCCGGTTCGCCGCCCCGACTTTCGCGGTCGGCGCGCGCCTGGAGGCGGATGACAGCCTGACCATCGTCGCACCCTTCGGGCTTGAAGATCTGTTCGCCATGCGCATAGCGCCCAACCCGCTTCGAGTCGCGAAGGGCCTATCCGGCATCATCGCCAACGTCCGGACCCGGTGGCCAGAGGTGATCATCGACGTCTAGCCTAAGGCGATTTTACACCTTGGGCCTATTTTGCGGTAATTCGTCCGCACCCGGT
>JAYTXV010000269.1:0-2267 GCA_043742805.1 Caulobacteraceae bacterium
ATGCGCGTCGCCAACGACTATGTCATCGATATCGAGCGGATGATCTTCAACCTGCCGCAGGGCATGCTGGTGTCGGGTACGCCCTACGATGCGATATGGACCCTGCCGGCCTTCGAGAAGACCTGCCTGCACTACTATCGCTCGGCCTTGCGCGCGCCGGTTACCGCCATGCAGCACCTGTGGAGCCCGGCGGTGCTTGAGCACGCCATGGCGCGCGCAGCGCCGGCGACGCCGTTCGGCTACCGGCCGGGGCGCACGCGCTGGCGCCTTGCGATCCTCGAGCCGAATATCTGCAGCGTGAAAACCGCACATCTGGCGATGCTGCTGTGCGACGTCGCCCATCGCGACGACCCACTGTTCATCGACTATGTCCGAGTCTACAACGGTATGTCGCTGAAGGAGAAGCCGCAGTTCGTGACGTTTGCCCGCAGCCTGGATTTGGTGCAACAGGGCATCTGCACCTTCGAGCCGCGTTTCCCGATCTATGAGGTCATGACCGTCCAGGCCGACGCGATCGTCGCGCACAGCTGGGAAAACGAACAGAATTACGTTTATTACGAAGCTCTCTACGGCGGCTATCCACTGATTCACAATTCGCAGTACCTAAATGGATGTGGATACCACTACCCCGAGTTCGATTGCCATGAGGGCGGGTTAGCGCTCCGACAGGCGTTCGCCGAACACGACGCTGGCCTGGAAGACTATCGGCGCCGGGCAGCAAAGTTCCTCAAGACCCTCGATCCCCAATCTCCGCACAATGTAGAGGCCTATGGTGCCGCTATTTCTGGCCTCTACGATGCGCGCTAAGATCAGGCGTCCGCACCGCAAGGGAGAGCCATTGCGCATGCACAGACGATCTGGCCAGCGCGGTCGCCGGACGATCGTCGGCGTCGTGACGCTCCTCGTCGTCCTCGCCGGATTCGGCGCCGAACCTCAGACAGGCCTGCAGCCCGGCGCCACCGAACCAACCCCGATCCTGGCTCAGGCCGCCCGCACGGTGGGTATCCGCCGCTGCCTTGGAGCCATCGCCGTTGTCGCACAACGCAACGGGATCGGGGCCACCCGACAGGACGTCTTGGTCGACTGGGATCATGGCGCGCCGGACGCCTCGGCGTTCTTCTCCCTCACCGGTCAGGAGTTCGGCGCCCGCTCGGCGGCGCTGTCGCTGACCACGGCGCCGGAGGCCGTTGGCGGCGGCTGCTCGATCCTCGCGGAGCGGATCTCCGCAGCCCCCATCAGTTGTCCCGAGGTCGCCAGGACCGAACTGGGCGAATACACGCGCCACCCGCTGCTCGCCTCGATCAATGTCTATGTGAATCCGGCTCACCCGCGTGAGACCGTCACTCTGGTCAATTCGGGGCCCGGCTGCCTGGTGATCCGCCGCCAGGTTCAATATTCTTGGCCGGCGAGCCCATGAGCCGTGGCAGCCTGAGGATCGGGGTGACGATCGGGCTGCGGTCCGAGGACGAGAGCCTCTGGACGAACGGTATCAAGCAGAACGCCCTTTTCCTCGCAAAGCTGTTCCAGAACTCGCCGCACCGCCACGCGGTGACCCTGGTGAACACCACCGCCGTGGGAATCACTCCCCGGCTGCCGTGGGACCTGAAGGCCTTTCCCACCGCGCCGTTCGACCAAGTGGCCGACGACCTCGACATTCTCATCGAACTCGGCGGCCAGATCGGCCGGGAACAGACCCACCGTCTGAAGCGCTCCGGCGCGCGGTTGATCAGCTACTGCTGCGGGCCCGAATATATCCAAAACGCCGAGGCGATGATCTTCAAACGCCCTCTCTGGGATCAGATCTTCATCAATGAACTCTATGACGAGATCTGGGTCATTCCCCAGGTCGTCGAATCCAGCCTGTATTTCTTCGAGACCCTGAGGCGAAGACCGACGCGCCTGGCGCCGTTCGTCTGGGATCCGATGTGCCTGGTATCCGCATCGCAGGCGATGCCGGACGGCGGCGAATACCGTCCGGGGTCCGACCCCAAGCGCCTCTCGGTGCTCGAACCCAATATCGACGTGATGAAGTTCTGCCTCTATCCGCTGCTGCTCGCAGAGCGAGCCTATCGCGCGGCTCCCGACAAAATTAGTTTCCTGCACGTTACCAACGCTGACCACCTGGTCTGGGACAACCGGGAGTTCGCCGGCCTCGCCCGTACCCTCGACATCGTCCGGGCCAACAAGGCCGCTTTCGTCGGCCGCTTCAACACGCCCGACTTCCTCTCCGAGCATACCGACATCGTGATCTCCCATCAGTGGGGGCT
>JAYTXV010000270.1:0-1689 GCA_043742805.1 Caulobacteraceae bacterium
GGCGGACGCCAGGATCAGGCCCATGGTCAGGTCCGCGGTGTCTTCGGTCAGCACGCCCGGGGTGTTGGTCACGGTGACGCCCCGGGCGTTGGCTCCGGCAATATCGATATGGTCGACACCGGCGCCGAAGTTGGCGATCAGCTTGAGTTGGTCGCCGGCGCGGGCGATGACCGAGGCGTCGAGGCGGTCGGTGATCGTCGAGGCCAGCACGTCGGCCCGATTCATAGCCGCCACCAGGGACTCGACGGACATCGGCGTATCGTGGACATTGAGTTCGGTGTCGAAGAGTTCACGCATGCGGGTCTCGATCGCATCGGGGAGCTTGCGTGTGACGACGACTTTCGGCTTGCGAGGGGCCATGGGCGGGTCTGACCGGCGGAGGGGTGACAAGGGCGGCGGCGCCCCCGGCCCTACCAAAACGGGTTTGCCTGGCCAAGCAAGCGAGAACTGGCGCGCGTGTCTTCTGGGCGTCACCCTCGGCCTGGCGGCGGCGAGCCTCGCGGCGTGCAAGAATGTCGCCGAGGAGGGCAAGGATTGCCCCGCGACGGCTCGAGGGCTGTCGGGTTTCTGCGTGCCCCGCTATGTCAGCCTCAAGAGCAACAAGGTGTCGGCGCGAAAGGGACCTGGCGCGGACTATCCTGTTTTGTGGGTCTATCAAGCCGCCGGCCTGCCGGTGCAGGTGGTGGCCGAGACCGAGGACTGGCGGCGCATCTGCGACCCCTACGGCGGGGCGGTGTGGGTCAAGCGCACCATGGTCGGCGGTCAGCGAACCGTGCAGTCCCTCGGTCCGGGACCCGCGCCGGTTCTGGACGCGCCGAACTCGCGGGCCAGGGTCAAGGGCCAGTTCGAGGTTCGCGCCCTGGCGCTGCTGGATCGCTGCCGTGACGGGTGGTGCGCGGTCCGCATCGGCGGGACCAAGGGCTGGGTCGCGGGCAATCTGCTCTGGGGAACCGTCGCGGCGCCCCAATGCCGTTGAGGCGGCCGCTATTGCCGTGCTAACGCCGTTAGATGGACGTCAAGACAAAAACCAGCTTCGATCACGAAGATCTTCTCGCTTGCGCGCGGGGTGAAATGTTCGGTCCCGGCAACGCCCAGTTGCCCGCGCCGCCGATGCTCATGTTCGACCGCATCATCGAAATCTCCAAGGACGGCGGAACTCACGGCAAGGGCCAGATGACCGCTGAGCTGGATATCAACCGGGCGCTCTGGTTCTTCGACTGCCATTTCATTGGCGACCCTGTCATGCCCGGCTGCCTGGGCCTCGACGCGATGTGGCAGCTCGTGGGTTTTTACCTCGGCTGGTCGGGCGCCCCGGGCCAGGGCCGAGCGCTGGGTGTCGGCGAGGTCAAGTTCAGCGGCCAGGTGACCCCAAAGGTCTCGAAGATCGTCTACCGGATCGATTTCAAAAAGGTAATTTTGCGAAAATTAGTGATCGGCTTGGCCGATGGGGTGCTGGAAGCGGATGGGAAACCTATTTACGAAGCCAGGAACTTGAAGGTCGGCCTGTTCAACGCCGCCGACCTCGTCTGATCGAGAGGAAGCCGACATGCGGCGAGTCGCCGTCACCGGAATGGGCGTCATTTCCTCGATCGGGGCGGACGCCGCCGCAGTCACCGAGTCCCTGAAACAGGCGCGGTCCGGGATCACCACCGCCGCGAAATACGCGGAGATGGGTTTTCGCTCCCAGGT
>JAYTXV010000271.1:0-2839 GCA_043742805.1 Caulobacteraceae bacterium
CGGCTTCGGCCTGGCCCTGGTCAAGGCCT
The DNA here is from genome assembly GCA_043742805.1 of Caulobacteraceae bacterium. Taxonomy (GTDB): domain Bacteria; phylum Pseudomonadota; class Alphaproteobacteria; order Caulobacterales; family Caulobacteraceae; genus Acaudatibacter. The sequence continues at coordinate 30 of JAYTXV010000271.1, forward strand.
TGGTGCAGCTTCACGGCGGCTGGGTGGCCCTCGAAAGCGCCCCCGGCGCCGGCGCGGTCTTCACCTGCCACCTTCCGGAGGCCGGGGCGGAGGCGGGTTGAGAAAATCCCCTGATCTGGCCGTCCGGCCCACCGTCTGCCCAAAGGGGAAATGCAGAAGGTTTGGAATTTCTCCCCACGGGAGAGCGCATGGCCTCGATCGACTGACGCAACGGGACTGGGCGGTCCGCCTTTGGACCTTCTGGATGATATCGCCGCAAGAGCGCCGAGCTCATTTGCGTCGGCCGATTTTGGGCGAGATGAGGCGGGGCGATGGTGGCTGCTTGAAGTTGGAGATGGGCAGGTATCCGGTGTTCCCGATCCCGAGGCCGATCCCGATCCCGATCCCGATGCCGATCCCGATCCCGATCCCGAGGCCGGCACGGCTATTTTCAGTGCCCTGGGCCGACAAGGTGATTGCGCGGTCACAGCGTCCGCTTCCCCCTTCTGCGAGGCTGGGAACGTCTGATTACAGGTAACGCGCGCCCCTCGCCGGCCGCCGCGGCGCGATCCTTACGCCCGGCGCGCCTGCTAAGCGAAGCCAGCATTTCGCGCCGCAGAATGGCGTTCAGGCGGCCCTGATACCCCTTCCCCTGCGACTTGAGCCAATCCAGCACGTCGGCGTTCACGCGGGCGGTGATTTGCTGCTTTACGGGCCGGTAAAAGCGCCCACGGACGCCGGCGCTCCACGCCGCGTCGGAGAGCTCGGGGATACCGCTCGTGTCGATCGTTTCGTCAGGCATCGCCGCCAGCTCGGCCAAGTGCTCGCGCCGCGCGTCGGTCATCGCCGACGAGGTTTCCGCGTTGTGGATATCAAGCTTCGTTTTCATAGCGTCGTCTCTCTCGCGACGTGGCCCGCCGCCCTCGATGCGTTCCTGCACGGAGACGTGCAGCGGATCCCGAAATACCTGCCGGGCTTCCTCGAAGCTCACACCGTCATGCTTGCGCTGATTTGAATGGCCAAATAACGGAGAACCTGGGCCGCGCGGGCAGAGTCGGGAGCGCCTAATCGAGGCGTCCATTGAGGCGGACAGCGCCTTTGAAAACATGTTCGCCGCAACGGTCATACGCCGCTGTGGCCACCTGTTTCAGGGCCGCCGCCGCTCAGTGCTCGCCGGCGAGAACGGTCAGCACCCCGGCCAATTCATCCACCGCCTCTGGCGTCGTCGCCCAGGAGCACATGAACCGGGCCGAGCCGTCGATGAAGCGGTACACGAACCAGCCGGCGGCGTGCAGGCGCGTCAGGGTGGGCTCGTCCATCTCGACGAAGACGCCGTTGGCCTCGACCGGATGAGTGATGGTGAAGGGCATGGCGGCCGCCAACCGCTGGGCCATGGCGTTGGCGTGGGCCCCGCGGGCCTGCCCGGCGCCGCTTTCCAGCATGCCGATCCACGGGGCCGCAAGGAACCTCGCCTTCGAGGCGAGCTGGCCGCCGTGCTTCAGTCGCGCCCCGAAGCGCCGCCCCACGGTCTTGTCGATCAGCACTATGGCCTCGGTCGGCGTGCCGCCGGCCTTGGTTCCGCCGAGAACCAACACATCCACGCCCAGACGGGCAGCTGCGCGGGGATCGAAGCCGGCGGCGACGGCGTTGGCCATCCTGGCGCCATCGAGGTGGATTTTCAGACCGGCGGCCTTGGCCGGACCGATCAGCGCCGAGAGTGACGCCTCGGAATAGACCGCGCCGAACTCGGTGGACTGGGTGACCGACAGGGCGGCGGGGCTTTGGTGGTGCGCGCTGTCGCCCATCGTCAGCGTCCTCGCCAAGGCCTTGGGGTCGATCCGCCCGGAGTCGCCACTAAGGCCGATGATCCCCACGCCGGAGCCAAAGAACCCCGGGGCCCCCGTCTCGTCGGTGGCGATGTGGCTGAAATGATGGCCGATCACCGCCTCGTGCGGGGCCGCCAGGGCGGCGAGCGACAGGGCGTTGGCGGCTGTGCCACTGGCGGCGAACCAGATCTCCGCGTCGACATCCAACAACCCGCGGATCAGGTCGGCGGCCCGCGCGCTGACCGTATCCCCACCATAACCGGCTTCGAAGCCGCCGTTGAAACGCGTCAGCGCCTCCAGCACTTCGGGCATGGCCCCGGCGACATTGTCCGAGGCGAAATCGTAGCGGGCCATCGACGCGTCTACTCCAGGCGGTTGGCGGTGTGGGCCGCGCCGTCCTGGCGTCTGACCTTAAGAGCGTAAAGCAGGCCGATCACCGCGCCCTTCACCCTCGGCAGCACCAGCATCGTCAGGGCCGCCAGAGGAATCAGCACCCCCGGCACAACCAAGGCGGTCGGCGCCTTCCAGATGAACGGAAACAGCAGCAGCGGCAGAACAATCACATGGCCGACCAGCAGGATGGTGAAATAGGCCGGGCCGTCGTCGGAGGGGTACTGATCGAGGTCGTGGGCGCAGACCGGGCAGTCGTGCGACACCTTCAGATAGCGGTAGAAGATCTTGCCCTCGCCGCAACAGGGACAGAGCCCCTTGAGCCCCCGGACCATGGCCGGGAGGACGGGTGTCGAAAGGGCGGTTTGCATCTGGCGCATATGCGACTTCGCCGCGCTTTTAGAAAGGGGCAAGACCCATTTCGCGCGCCTGGACAACGTTTGACCAGGGTGGTTCTGTCCGCGTTGGAGAAGACGTATGACCACACAACGCCCCGACACCCTCGAATCGGCCGGTGCGGGCGAACTGGCCGCAGCTCTCGCCTCTGGTGAGGTCAGCGCCCTGGAGCTGTTCGACGCGGCGGTCGCCCGCATCGAACGCCTGGACGGGCCGATC
>JAYTXV010000272.1:0-28613 GCA_043742805.1 Caulobacteraceae bacterium
AACCGAAGCCGCCAGCGCCTGCCCGACCGGCGCAAGGGCTATATCCAGAAAGCCAGCATCGGCGGCCACAAGGTCTATCTGCACACCGGTGAGTATGACGACGGCGAGCTGGGCGAAATCTTCATCGACATGCACAAGGAAGGGGCCGCCTTCCGGTCCCTAATGAACAATTTCGCCATCGCGATCTCCATAGGGCTGCAGTACGGCGTGCCGCTGGATGAGTTCGTCGACGCCTTCGTGTTCACCCGCTTCGACCCCGCCGGCCCGGTGACCGGCAATGACTCGATCCGCTCGGCCACCTCGATCCTGGACTATGTGTTCCGCGAGCTGGGGGTCTCCTATCTTGACCGGCAGGACCTGGCCAATCTGGATCCGGGGGAACTCAACGCCGACGGCTTGGGTCGCGGCGCGGCGGATGAGCCGCAGCCGGCGGCCCGGTTCATTTCCAAGGGTTTCTCGCGCGGCGCGACGCCAGATAATCTGGTGTTTCTGCCGACGCCGGCGCGCCTGGGCGGGACCAACAGGTCCGGGCCGATCCCCGATGTCTGCCCGGCCTGCGGCGATCTGGCGCTGGTCCGCAAGGGGCAGGCGCTGATGTGCGACACCTGCGGCGTTCGCCAGGGTGGCGGCGGCAGCCCAGATATTGCACGTTCTTGATTTGTTCTTGTCGTAAACGCGACTTATTCTACTAAGTAAACAGCCTCGATCCGCGCGCGGCGCGGGGAAAAGTTTAAGCTGGCCCCATGCACGAACAATCCCGCTTCATTCGCGTGCGCGGCGCTCGCGAACATAATCTGAAGAACGTCAGCGTCGACATCCCGCGCGACGAATTGGTCGTGATCACCGGTCTGTCCGGCTCAGGAAAAAGCAGCCTGGCGTTCGACACCATCTACGCCGAGGGCCAAAGGCGTTATGTCGAGAGCCTGTCGGCCTATGCCCGACAGTTCCTGGAGCTGATGAGCAAGCCGGACGTCGATCTGATCGAGGGTCTATCGCCCGCCATCTCGATCGAACAGAAGACCACCAGCCGCAACCCACGCTCCACCGTCGGTACTGTCACCGAAATTCACGACTATATGCGCCTGCTTTGGGCCCGGGTCGGCATCCCCTATTCGCCGGCCACCGGCCTGCCGATCGTCAGCCAGACGGTCAGCCAGATGGTCGACAAGCTGACCGCCCTGCCGGACGGCGAGCGTATTTACCTGCTGGCGCCCGTGGTGCGCGACCGCAAGGGAGAATACCGCAAGGAAATCGCCGAATGGCAGAAGGCCGGCTTCCAGAGGCTGAAGATCGACGGGGTCTATTATCCGATTGAGGACGCCCCGGCGCTGGAGAAGACCTTCAAGCACGACATCGACGTGGTGGTGGACCGGCTGGTCACCAAGGCCGGCCTGGAAACCCGTTACGCCGACAGCCTGGAGACCGCCCTGCGGCTGGCGGACGGCATCGCGGTCGCCGAGTGGGCCGACGCGCCGGCCGAGAAGGAAGAGCCGCGCCGGCTGATTTTCTCAGAGAAGTTCGCCTGCCCGGTGTCTGGATTCTCGATCGCCGAGATCGAACCCCGGCTGTTTTCCTTCAACAACCCGGCCGGCGCCTGCCCAACCTGCGACGGGCTGGGGGTGAAGCTAGGGTTCGACCCAAACATGGTGGTGCCGGACAAGGAGCGCAGCCTGCACAAGGGCGCCATCTCGCCCTGGGCTAAGGGTCCCTCCCCGCTCTACACCCAGACGCTGCAAGCCCTGGCCAGACATTACGGATTCTCGATGGACGAGCCCTGGTGGAAGCTGGACGACAAGGCCAAGGCGATCGTGCTGAGGGGCTCGGGCAAGGACAAGATCAAGTTCGTCTATGACGACAACGCCCGCAAATACGAGGTCAACAAGACTTTCGAGGGCGTGCTGCCCAATCTGGAACGGCGCTGGCGCGAGACCGATTCCAGCTGGGTGCGCGAGGAACTGGGGCGCTATCAGTCCGAGACGCCCTGCCCCGTTTGCCACGGCGCCAGGCTGAGGCCCGAGGCGCTGGCGGTGAAGGTCGGCGACAAGAACATCGCCGAAGCCGGCATCCTGGCCATCCGCCCGGCGCGCGACTGGTTCGAATCGCTCGAAAGCGAACTGACCGACAAGCAGATGGAGATCGCCCGGCGGATCCTGAAGGACATCAACGATCGCCTGCGGTTTCTGGTCGATGTTGGGCTGGAATATCTGAACCTGTCACGCGGCTCGGGCACCCTATCGGGCGGCGAGAGCCAGCGCATCCGGCTGGTCAGCCAAATCGGATCGGGCCTGACCGGCGTGCTCTATGTGTTGGACGAACCATCGATAGGGCTGCACCAGCGCGACAACGCCCGCCTGCTGACCAGCCTCAAGGGGCTGCGCGACCTCGGCAATTCCGTGCTGGTCGTGGAGCATGACGAGGAGGCCATCATGGTCGCCGACCATGTGATCGACATGGGTCCGGCGGCCGGGGTGCATGGCGGCGCGGTTGTCGCCGAGGGCAAGCCGGCCGACATCATGGCCAATCCGCGCAGCCTGACCGGGCAATATCTGACCGGGGCGCGGCGGATCGAGATCCCCGCCCGGCGCCGGCCGTTCTCGACCAAGCGGCTACTGCGTGTGGTCGGCGCGAGCGGCAACAACCTCAAGGGCGTAACCGGCGAGATTCCAGTCGGCACCTTCACCTGCATCACCGGCGTCTCGGGCGGCGGCAAATCGACGTTCACCATCGAGACCCTTTACAAGGCCGCGGCCCGCCGGCTGAACAATGCCTCCGACGCGCCGGCCGCGCACGAACGGATCGACGGACTGGAGAACTTCGACAAGGTCATCGACATCGACCAGAGTCCGATCGGGCGCACGCCTCGCTCAAACCCGGCCACCTATACCGGCGCCTTCACCTCGATCCGCGACTGGTTCGCGGGCTTGCCGGAGGCCAAGGCGCGGGGCTACGGCCCTGGTCGGTTCAGTTTCAACGTCAAGGGCGGTCGCTGCGAGGCATGCCAGGGCGACGGGCTGATCAAGATTGAGATGCACTTCCTGCCGGACGTCTATGTCACCTGCGATGTCTGCCGCGGGAAACGCTACAACCGCGAAACCCTGGAAATCTTCTTCCGCGGCAAAAGCATCGCCGATGTGCTGGACATGACGGTCGACGAGGCGGCGGACATGTTCAAGGCCGTGCCGCCAATCCGCGACAAGATGGAAACCCTGAAACGCGTCGGCCTCGGCTATGTGAAGGTTGGCCAGCAGGCCACGACCCTTTCGGGCGGCGAGGCCCAGCGAGTCAAACTCTCCAAGGAGCTGTCCCGCCGGGCAACCGGCCGCACACTCTATATCCTCGACGAGCCAACCACAGGCCTGCATTTCGAGGATGTGCGCAAGCTGCTGGAGGTGCTCCACGAACTGGTCGACCAAGGCAACACCGTGATCGTGATCGAGCACAATCTGGACGTGGTGAAGACGGCCGACTGGATCGTCGATTTCGGCCCGGAGGGTGGCGATGGCGGCGGCCAGATCGTGGCGGTGGGATCGCCCGAGCAGGTGGCGGCGGAACAGACCAGCTGGACCGGGCGGTATCTGAGCGAGGTTCTGGCGCGTCATCACCGCAACGCCGCCGCCGCCGCCGCCAAGCCCAAGCGCGCGCGCGCCAAGGCATAGTTGCTTCACCTGGGTTGGTTGTTGGATGGCGAGCGTCGCGCCCGCTCTGGCTTGCGGAACCGAATAAAAAGCACAAAAAGAGGTGGACGAGACGCCAGCGCTCGGGAGGGAACAATCATGAAGCTTTACGGCGCGCCCATGCCGGCGCCGAACCCGCGCCGCGTGCGGATGTTTCTTATCGAAAAGGGCATCGATCTGCCGGAGACGCGGATCAACATGATGAAACGCGAACACAAATCTGATGAGTTTCGCGCCAAAAACTCCCTGGGCCAGATTCCGACGCTGGAACTCGACGACGGAGAAACGATCTCTGAGACGGTCGCCATCTGTCGTTATTTCGAAGAGATTCAGCCCGAGCCGTCACTGTTCGGCCGCACGGCGGTCGAGAAGGCCCGTGTGGATATGTGGGTCCGGCGCATGGAGTTCGTGATGATGACGCCGGTGGGGAACTATTGGCGGCATTTTCACCCGTACACCGCCACCCTGCTGACCCAATATAAGGATTTCGGCGAATCCAATGTCCAGGCCTACGCCAACGCCCAGAAGTGGCTGGACCGGGAGCTGGAAACCAAGCCGTTCATCGCCGGCGACGCCTACAGCATGGCCGACATCTGCGCCCAGTCGACGGTGGATTTCGCCACCTGGATTGGCCTGCCGATCGATCCGGCGCACAAGAATCTGGCTGCATGGCACGCCCGTGTGTCTGCTAGGGCCAGCGCCTCGGCTTAGCGATCAAACCGGTCGTCGCACGCGGCTGGCGGCGATGGCGACGCCAGCCTTGCCGTCGGCGACGATGACCTTGAAGGCATAGGCCTGACAGGCGCAAAAGATCGTCGTGGACACCAGCCAGTAGCCGGCGGTCAGCGCCGTCAGAATGGCCGCCAGCCCCAGGAGACCGCCACGCCGCAACAGATTGCCAGCGCCGAGATCAGGATGGGCCAGCCAGAAGATGAAACCGCCGGCGGCGAGATAGACCAGCCCCAGGGCCATCACGATCAGGAAGCACAGGCTGTAGCACCAGAAAAGATACCAGAACCGGCCCGACGCCAGGGGCCAATAGGCCGTCAGGTGGAACCGGCGTTCGGCTATCGTCTCGACCGGGATCAGCGACAGCCGCACCGCCAGCCAGATATCGACGCAGACCGTGGCCAAGGCGCCCACAGTGGCGATGTCTCGCGCCAGTTCGGGCAAGGCGCGCATGATCGGGTCAGCCAGAACGAGCAGCAGATAGGCTGGCACGCCGCCAAACACCAGCACCAGCAGGAACGAGCTGACGGTCATGATCGCGAGGCGCGCCTCATCCCCGCCGAACCTCAGAAAGAAGAACCGCCGGTCGTCCGGCCGCAGCACAGCCCGATAGGCCGCGATGGTGGTGACCGCCCACACCAGGATGAACAGCGCGATAGATACAGCCGCGAAGGGGCCAAAGCGTCCCGTGCTCTCGCCGAGTGTATGGTGGAGTTGGGGCTTGCCGAGCACGACCCTCTCACCCGTGGCGACGACGACGGCCGTGAACAGCAGGGGAATCAGCCACAGCGCCAGCCACACCAGGGCGGCCTTTGGCTCGCGACGCAGCAGTCGGAACCCTTCGAGCGCAGCGGCGGTTGGGGCGAAGGCGACCATGGAAATTCAGCTTTGGGCGAGAGTAGTCGTACGTCTTTGATAGAAATAGGCCGTGAGTCCAACGCTCAAGGGAAGCCATAGGCCCGCGATGGCGGCGCCGGCGGCGAGACTGACGGCCCAGACCAGAGCCGGAGCCAGGCCCGGCGTCTTGTCGACAACGAAAAGGATCGCTCCGGCGAAACCGATCGGGACGGCCCCGAGACAGAGGCGGGCGAGAAGGATCGCGACGACCTTGCCACGTGTATCGGGCCAACTCGACAGCATCACGACGCGATCGCCGGCGACGCTGGCCGCCGAGCCGAGGGAGACACGGGTCCCGGCCCAGATCAGACCCACCAGACACAAGGCGCCGACAACCTCGACCACCAGGCGGCTGCGGCCGTCGACCCCCCGAGCCCAGGTCATCGGCAGCGCCAAGACAAATCCGTGTCCCGAAGAAGCCACCGCGAAAGCGAAGGCGAGGATCACGACAAAGGCCAGTAGGCCAAGAACAAACAAAAACACCAGGTTGAGCCCCCAGACGGCGCCCAGACGCCAATGGGTCAGCCCCCACCCCAGCCCACCGGCGCCCAGCCTGCCCTTGCCCAGGGCGAGCCGATACAGGCCGCCTTCCACGATCAGCACGGCGACCACGGCCAGCACCAGGCCTTCAAAGCGCCATGGCGAGAGGGGCGACCAGAGGCGCAAGGCCAGGATGATACCCAGCACGAGGCTGGCGAGACCAATCGCCGCCCACGCCTGGCTCCAGGCCGGCGCGAGAAACCGAATCGCCGCCCCCAACCCTTCTCTGATCGATGCGCGATTCGTCATGAAATCCCTGAATTTCGATGATGCTACTGTAGAGGAATCGCCGGACCGGCGCCACTTCCGCGCGGCCCGGTCGAAGCGTAGGAATCACCGCCATGACGGACCGGACACTTCATATCATCGGCGGCGGGCTGGCGGGGTGCGAAGCGGCTTGGCAGGCGGCCAACGCCGGCGCCCGGGTGGCGCTGCACGAGATGCGCCCGGTCCGGGGCACCGACGCCCACGCCACCGACCAGCTGGCCGAACTGGTCTGTTCCAACTCGTTCCGGTCGGACGACTGGGAATATAACGCCGTCGGCCTGCTGCACGCCGAGATGCGGCGGATGGGCTCTCTGATCATGGCCTGCGCCGACGCCTGCCAGACGCCGGCGGGCGGCGCCCTAGCTGTGGACCGGGAGGGGTTCGCCCAGGCCGTGACCGCGCGGATCGAGGCCCATCCGGCCATCACGGTCGAGCGCGGCGAGGTGACGGCCATCCCCGCCGACTGGAGCCAGGCGATCATCGCCACCGGCCCCCTCACCTCTCCCGACCTGGCCTCGGCGATCCTGAAGCTGACCGGCGAGGATATACTGTCGTTCTTCGACGCCATCGCACCGATCGTGCATTTCGAAACCGTCGACATGGACGTGGCATGGAAACAGTCGCGTTATGACAAGCAGGGTCCGGCCGGCGATAACGCCGCCTATATCAACTGCCCTATGAACGCGGCCCAGTACGAAGCCTTCATCGATGCGGTGCTGGCCGGCCCCAAGAGCGAGTTCAAGGACTGGGAGCATGTGCCGTATTTCGATGGCTGCCTGCCACTAGAGGTGATGGCTGAGCGCGGGCGCGACACGCCACGCCACGGGCCGATGAAGCCAGTGGGCCTGACCAACCCGCACCAACCCGGCGAGAAGCCACACGCCGTGGTGCAGCTGCGCCAGGACAATGCGCTGGGCACCCTGTGGAACATGGTGGGATTTCAGACCAAGCTGAAGCATGCCGCCCAGACCGAGGTGTTCCGGATGATTCCCGGCCTGGAAAACGCGGTGTTCGCGCGGCTGGGCGGACTGCATCGCAATACCTTCATCAACAGCCCCAAGGTGCTGGACGGCCAGCTGCGCCTGATCGCCGATCCGCGCGTGCGATTCGCCGGCCAGATCACCGGGGTGGAAGGCTATGTGGAAAGCGCCGCAATCGGCCTCATGGCAGGGCTCATGGCCGCCGCCGACCTAGCCGACCAGCAGTTCGCGCCGCCGCCCCCGACCACGGCCCTGGGCGCCCTGCTCGGCCATATCACCGGCGGTCACCTGGACGCCGGCGCGCGGTCGTTCCAGCCGATGAACATCAACTATGGCCTGCTGCCGCCGATGGACCCGCCCAAGCGCGACGACGACGGCGGCCGGTTCCACCGCAGCGAACGCGGCCGGGCAAAGAAGAAGCTGATGAGCCAGAGAGCGCTGGCGGATCTGGAGGCTTGGGCCATTGGGGCCTGAAGCAGAACCTCGAACTCATTTTACAGTGTCGGGGTGGCACAGTGTTCCAGAACATTGCAAATAATCGCCGGCCCGGGTGAATTTATAAAGACTTAAACGTGGGGGTTGCTCAGGCAAACCTGTTTTTTCGGCAATAGAATATTTGGTCTTTGACTCGTATCGCCAAGCTGCGGTTCCCGTAAACTTTGGTTAGTTCCTTCGAAGCGGGGGGGGGCAGTGGCTGACGTTATTTCGGGGAGGGGCCCCGCAGAGCGTTGGGAGCGCTCAAGCCGTCTTAATTCTCAAGGATCGGCTGAGAGAGCGCCAGGCGCCGCCGACGGTAAAGCCGGGCGAGCGTGTTCGAATTCAGACCCGTCCCGTTGTCACCGCCCAAAACAGCCTGAGCTGTGTCAGCGCCGAGGGAGCACCCAAAGCGATGCTGCGCCTCCCGGCCAGCGCCGCGTGGGCGATGGCGGGAAAGGCCGCGACGCTCAAAGCGCCCGCCGCGGCTTGGGCGGCGCGCAGGTCGAAAGCGATCGTTCTCGCAATATCGTCGGGGTCGGATAATCTGAGTGCGCGCAGCATCGCCAGACCCCATAGACGGCCGGCCGGAATAGCGGCGTCGGGCGGGCGGCGCGGGTCAAGAATCTGCGCGGCCAGGGCGGCGGCGGAGCCGCCAACATCCTCGGCCCACGCGGTCGATTCGGCCACATCGAGCTTCGGCTTGTCGAGGATGGCGATGCGGGCGTCGATCATTGCCTCCAACGGCGCCCTCGGTAGACCGCGCCGTCGAACCATCCCCGCCAGCGCCTGGGCGACCGGATGGCCTCGGACGCGCCCACCGGAGTAAATTTCATCGAGCACCTCGCGCCACCAGGTCAGGCGGATTTCCGCGACCAGCGGGTTCGAGGTAACCTTGGGCGCCCGGGTCAGTTCCAGGTCGTAAGCGTAAAGCGCGATAACATCCGCACGGGCCGCCGGGTCGGCGATGAAACGACTGGAGAGCCAGCGGCACGGGTCTCCGCGCCGCACGCCTCCTTCAAGGTCGTCGACCGGTTCGATCAGCTACCGAACAGGGTCTGATACATCGCCATCGAGGTCAGCATCGGCAGCGACAGCAGGGTGTTGGTGCGCGAGGCCAGCATGGCGATGCGGCCTGCCTTGGCCTTTTCTTCAGCCGTGCCGTCCTTAATGCCGAGCGCGATCTTCTGGTTCGGCCAGATGACGCCCCACACATTCAGGAACATGATCAGGGCCAGATAGGTGCCGATGCCCATCAGGGTGTAGCCGTGATCCGGCGACCCCACGCTGCCGTCATAACCGCCGGCGAAGCCCAGAGTAAACACCTTGGCCATGTAGGTGCTGCCGTGCAGGCCGGCGATGCCGAAGCCAGCGATCACGGTCATCAGCGCCGCCCAACGGAACCAGAACAGCGCCTCAGGCGCGATGTGCTTGGATATGGCGGGCCTCATTTCGGCGGGTATGTCGGGCATTTTGCGGATCTGGACGAAGTTGAAATAGTAAAGCAGCCCAATCCAAAGGGTGCCGAACACCACGTGCATCCAACGAAACACCGCCTGCCAGAAGCTCTCATCGATACCGTGCGCCTTGCCGAAGGCGAAAATCATGATCAGCGCCAGCACGCCGCTCAGGATCATGGTATTGCGAAAGTTGGAAAGTAGCCCGGCCATCGTATCTCCCCGTGTCAAATCTGCCCGTCGACTCAGGTCATAGCCCTATTCCGCCGAGGCGAAAAGTCAGATGGCGATCAGGGCGGCCGCAATCCGGCGGCCCTCGGAGACCAGCACGCCATAAGTTCGGGCCGCGTCTTCGGTGGACATAAACTCAAGCCCCAGGCCGACGGCGCGCAGCGCGTCGCGGATGGCCCGGGTCGGCAATGACTGAACCGCTCCGGTTCCCAAAAGTACGAACTCGGAAACGGCCGCACCGGCCGTGATCACAAGAGCGAAGTCTTCGGGCGTGACCTCGGCCAGTGTGCGGGGCCGCCAGAGCGAAGGCTGGTCATCGAGCAACAGCAGCGAGCCCGGATGCCAGACTCCGGAAACCCGAAACCCGCCGCCGCCATAGGCGTCGATGGAAGGAGGCTGGCGCAACGGGCGGAACGGTCAGGGACGCGCGGGTTGCGGCGCGATCGGCTTGGCCGGTTCATCCTCATCGCCCCGTCTCACGCCCCAGAGCAGGATCACCGGCAAGGCGACATAGATCGACGAATAGGTACCGACAAAGATGCCAAAGGCCATGGTCAGAACCAGGGGGAACAGGGCAGGTCCACCCATCACCAAGGCGCCAGACAGGGCGAGGAGCGCCGTGCTGCCGGTGATCACCGTGCGCGATAGACGCTCGTTCTCCGACAGGTTGATTACATCCCGCAGCGGCATCCTCTTGTATTTTCGCAGATTTTCGCGAAGACGGTCGAAACTGATGACCTTTTCGTTCATCGAATAACCAATCACTGTCAGCAGTGCGGCGATCGAGGTCATCGAAACCTCGATCTGGGTAACGCACAGCAAGCCGACCGTCAGAGCGATGTCATGGAACAGGGCGAGGATGGCGCCCAGGCCGAACTGCAACTGGAAGCGGAACCAGATGTAGAGCAGCATCAGCGCCAGGGCGGTGCCCAGGGCGAAAACGCCCGACCAGACCAGTTCGCCCGAGACCTTGGCGCCCACCGTGCTTTGTCCGGATACCTTTAACCCAGGCAGGCGGGACGCCAATTGCGCGGACACGAAGCTGGCTCCGGTATTGAGGTCCTTGCCCTCGACCGAACGGAACTGCACCCGAGCCGAGCGAGGGTCGCCGAACATCTGGACCTGAGCGTCATGAACGCCAAGACCCGCCATCACGCTACGGATCTGACCCAGGGGAGCGGGACCTGGCGTGCTCACCTCCATGACAGTGCCGCCAGCGAAATCGACGCCAAAATTCATGCCCTGAACGAAGAAGGAAGCGATCGCGCCAACGATCGCCAAGCCCGACAGGGCCGCGGCGAAGGGTGAGAAGCCGACGAAGTTGAAGTGCGTATGGCGCGGCACCAAGCGGATGAGAGGCCAGTATTTGGACATGATCACACTCTCACGTAATCGGCAGCGACTTGGGACGGGCGAGCTTGAACCACAGGCCGATCAACACCTGGGTGACCAGCACGGCGGTGAACACCGAGGTCAGAACGCCAATCGAAAGGGTCCAGGCGAAACCCTTGACCGGACCCGCGCCGAACTGGAACATGATCAAAGCCGAGATCATCGTGGTTACATTGGCGTCGATGATCGACACCAGGGCACGCCGATAGCCTGTATCCGCCGCAGCCATCGGCGCCCGCCCGCTGCTGGCTTCATCTCGCATCCGCTCATAGATCAGCACATTGGCATCAACGGCGACGGCCATGGTTAGGATGAGGCCGGCGATTCCCGGCAGGGTCAGGGTCGCCTGGGTCAAGGACATGGCGCCGACGATCATGAGCACGTTCACCACCAGGGCAATAGCGGCGAAGACGCCGAACAGTCCGTAAGCCAGGATGATGAAGGCGAAGATCGCCGCCGCCCCGAGGCCGAGGGAGATGGCGCCGGCCCTGACCGCATCCGCCCCCAGTTCAGCCCCGACGATGCTTTGCTGCACGACATTCAACCGCGCCGGCAACGCCCCAGAGGTCAGCAACAGCCCCAGGTCATGGGCAGACTCCTCGGTGAACCGGCCGGTGATGATGCCGCTGCCACCGGTGATGGCGCTGTTGATCCGGGGCGCCGAGATGACCCGCTTGTCCAACACGATGGCGAAAGGCTTGCCGATGTTCTGGGTGGTCGCCTGGGCGAAGCGTTGGGAACCAGCGGCGTTGAAAGCAAAGGAGACCGCCGGGGTGTTGTTTTCGTCGTGGCTGCCGCTGGCGCTGGTCAGCATTTCGCCGGTGACCACCGAGCGCTTCTTGACCACATAGGCCGGGGCGAAGCCATCGTCGCTGGGCAGGAGTTCGTCGTCTGGGGGCACGCGGCCCGCGGTGATATCCTCCGGCGATACGTCACCATCGACCATCTGGAAAGTCAGTTTCGCGGTCTTGCCGATCACCGCTTTCAACTTCTCTGGGTTGCTCTCGCCAGGCACCTCGACAACGATGCGGTTCGTGCCCTGTTGGGTGATCGCCGGCTCGCGAGTGCCAAGCGCATCGATGCGCTTGCGGATGATCTCGATCGAGCGTGTCACCGCGTCGGCCGCCGCGGCGTTGGCGGCGTCGGCGACGAAGGTGATGTGAATGTGCTGATCAGGCTTGATCTCGACCACCACGTCGCGGGCGCCGTTCGCCAGCCGCTCGCCGACACCCTGGCTCAGCACCTTGGAGGCCGCCTGCACCTTGGTCGGATCGGCGACGCGCAGATCGACGGTGTTTCCGATTACCCCAAGACCTCCGAAGTCGATCTGTTCAGCGCGCAGTTTGGTGCGCACGTCCTCGGTGAGATTGGTCAGGCGTTCCTTGCTAAGCGCGACGGTATCGACTTCGAGGAGCAGATACGAACCACCCTGCAAGTCGAGGCCGAGGTTGAGCCTCTGCTGCGGCGCCCAGGACGGCAGCACGCCGCTCGGCACGAGATTGGGCAGAGTGAAGATCAGGCCGAACAACGCAGAGGCGAGGACCAGCAGGATTTTCCATCGACTGAGGGCGAGCATGACGGCGGTTTCAGGCCGTCGTCAGGATTTGGCGTCGTTAGCCGGAGCGGGCTCGCTACGGGTGCGAACCTCACTGATCATCGACTTCACAACCTTGACCGTGACGTTCTGGGCGATCTCCAGGCCAACTTCCTGATCTTCGACGCGAACGACCTTGCCGATCAGGCCGCTTGAGAGGACGATATTGTCGCCGCGCTTCACAGACGCGATCCGGGCTGCGTGCTCCTTGGCCCGCGTTTGCTGCGGGCGCAGGATCATCACATAAAACAGCACCACGATCGCCACGAGAGGCAGAAGCTGCCCGGCGGGTCCGCCGAGAAATCCCAACAGCCCGTCCGCGGGAGCCGCGGCGACGCCAGTAATCAGGGCCAGGGTCAGATGCATTGTCGCTCCAAGTTTCGTTTGGCCACGTTTTTTTGGGCCAAGAAATGCCGAGGCGAACAGCCCCTGGCCAAAAGTTGCGGGAAGCTATGCGGTCGCAACCCCTTTTGCAATCGCAGCCCGGTCGATAGGGACAGCCATGGATGACGACATAGCCGCCTCGCTACACAGGATCGCCGCCGCGCTGGAGCGGTTGGCGCCGCCCACCCCCGCGCGGCCCACCTTCGACAGCGCAAGGATATATCGCCACGACGCCCAGACGGGCGCCTACAGGGCGGCGTCCGACTTCACCTTGCCGTTGGACCTGCTGGTGGGTGTGGAACGGCAGAAGGCCAGGCTGGTCGAGACCCTGTCGCGGTTTGCCGCCGGCGCGCCGTCAAACCACGTTCTGCTGTGGGGTGTGCGCGGGGCCGGCAAGAGTTCACTGGCCAAGGCGGTGTTCATGGATGTCGCGCGGGATGCGCCGGCTATGCGTCTGGTCGAGGTCGACAGTGACGCGGTCACCGCCCTGCCCGGCGTGTTCGACCTGTTCAGAGGGCGGGCGGAGCGATTTGTGGTGCTTTGCGACGACCTGTCATTCGAGGAGGGCGCCGCGGCGGCCAAGGCGCTGAAATCGGCGCTGGAAGGCGGCGTGGCCGGACCGCCGGAGAATGTGCTGTTCCTGGCGACCTCGAACCGGCGCCACCTGATGCCCAGGGCGCACACCGAGGCTGCCGGACCGATGGCGGCGGCCGAGGACACCGAGGAAGAGGTCAGCGTTTCCGACCGATTCGGCGCTTGGATCGGCTTTGGGCCGATGGACCAGGTCGCTTACCTGACGGCGGTGCGCGGTTACGCCGAGCGATTCGACCTTGTGACGCCCGACCTGGAGCGGCGCGCCCTGCAGTGGTCGCGGTTACGCGGCGCGCGGTCGGGCCGGGTGGCTTGGCAGTTCACTCGCGATCTGGCCGGCGAACTGGGTAAAACCCTGCCGCTGTGATCTATTTCGGCAGGACCAGTTGCGGGTCGATGGGGCGGGCCTTGTCGGTCGGTGTCGGGGCGTAGCGGACCTCGAAATGCAGTTGCGGCTCGGACACGCCCCCGCTCTGCCCGACCTGACCGATCTCCTCGCCCTGGGTGACGTTCTGGCGCATCTTCACACTGACCCTGTCCAGGTGCGCATAGGCGGTGACCCAACCGTCGGCGTGCTTGACCAGTACGAGGTTGCCGAAGCCCGGCACCTGATCGCCGGCGTAGACCACGTCGCCGGCGGCGGCGGCGTGAACGACAGAGCCCTGAGGAGCCTTGACGTCGATGCCGTCGTTGCTGCGCCCGACATCCTTGACGCCAAAGGTCGACAGTATGTCGCCGGTCACCGGCCAGACGAACCGGCCGCGGCCGGCGGCCATGACCTGGGCGTCGGTGAGGGCCGGACCCGCGGCGGCGATTGCGGGTGGGTAGGGTCCGCCCTGGCGAATGTATGAGCCCGTATTCGGCGGCGAGGGACGGTAGGTATAGGGCGCGGGCCTTAGCGAGGCGCGAAGCGGCGCGGCCATTACCGGCCCGTTGTCGTGAAATACGCTGGGCAGCGCCAGTTGATCGCCGGCGCGAAGCTTGTGGGTTTCAGAAATGGCGTTGAGATCGGCCAGATCCGCCACGCTGAGATCGAACCGCTTGGCGACCGCGAACACCGTATCTCCGGACTGAACCAGATAGACCTTTTCGATCGGCACCTTAAGGCGTTGACCCGGGTTGAGGGCATCGGGGCGTTTCAGCTTGTTGGCCTCGACCAGCACGGCCCGGGTTGTGTCGAGATCCCTGGCGATGGCGTCGAGATGGTCGCCCCTGCGAACCGTATAGCTGCGGAACATCTTACCGTCGCTGACCACCCGGCCTGTGGCCGTATAGCGAACCGGAGCGGCGGTGATCCGCGGGGCCTCCTGCAACGGCGCCCTTGGGGCGGGTGTCACCGGTATCGGGGCCGGTGAAATCAATGCTGGCGATGTGACCGGCGCCAGTGGATGACTTTCGACGGGCGGCGGCGCGGCGCCCGGCGCGGCCATGGTTGGCGGCGCGGGGAGTGGAGGCGCTTGAGACGGAGCGACGGGTGTCTCGGTTCGAGGCGCGCGCGACGTGGGAGGCAGCCCCCCATTGATGGGATAGGAAGGCGCCGAGGCGCAGGCGGTCAATCCACCCACCAGCAAGCCAAGAGCCGCGCCCTTGAGGATCATTTGCGTCATTGCCGCTCCATTGTTCACGCCTCGCAGACCTCGCGACGTGACTCCTATAGTTCCCTGGCAACGCCTTCCAGCAGCGGCACGAAACGTACCTCGCCCAGGGTCTCCATCGTAAAACCGCCATGGCCATCACCGGCATAGCGACAAAGCTGTTGGACCTGCCCCTTGCCGACGGGCGCGACCAGCACGCCAGCGGGCTTCAACTGCCGCAGCAGCACAGTGGGCTCCTCAGGCGCCGCAGCGGTGACCAAAATGCGGTCAAATGGCGCCTGCTCCGACCAACCGAGAAATCCGTCGCCAAAACGGGTGATTACATTGGTGACCTGCAAGGTCTCCAGCCTCGCCTCAGCGGCGCGCAAAAGCGTTCTGTAGCGTTCGACGGTGTAGACCAGCCGCGACAGCCGCGAAAGCACAGCCGTCTGATAACCGGACCCGGTGCCGATCTCCAGGACCCGCGCCCGAGGCTCCAAAGTGAGGGCCTGAGTCATCAAGCCGACTATGTAGGGCTGGCTGATGGTCTGGCCGCAGGCGATTGGCAGGGCCGAGTCTTCCCAGGACCGCTCCTTGAAAAGATCGGGCGTGAACAGATCGCGCGGCGTGCGTTCTATCGCCGCCAGGACGGCGGGATCGGTTACCCCCTGAGAGCGCAGGCTCAGCACCAGTTTCGCGAGCTGGGTGTCGCGCTCATCCGGCTCGCTGGATTTGCGGATCATCGCCGACACCGCCGCCAGGACCGATATTCAGTGCAACGGAGCAGCCTCATGCGACTTCAGCCCCGATTCGCGTCATCCCGCACATATAGGGCTGCAACGCCTGAGGAATGGCAATGCGTCCGTTGTCATCCTGGTAATTCTCCATGACGGCTACCAACGCGCGACCGACCGCCAGACCCGAGCCGTTCAGGGTGTGCACGAAGTTCGCACCCTTTTCCCCGACGCGCTTGTAGCGCGCATCCATGCGGCGCGCCTGAAAATCCCCACAGTTGGAACACGAACTGATTTCCCGGTAGGTCTTCTGAGAAGGCAGCCACACCTCCAGATCGTAAGTCTTGCGGGCGGTGAATCCCATATCGCCCGTACACAGGACCACGGTGCGAAAAGGCAGTTCGAGGCGTTTGAGAATGTTTTCGGCGCAGTCCACCATGCGCTCGTGCTCGGCCGCCGACTGCTCCGGCGTGGTGATCGAGACCATCTCGACCTTCTGGAACTGGTGCTGGCGAATCATGCCCCGCGTGTCCCGCCCCGACGCGCCCGCCTCCGACCGAAAGCACGGCGTGAGCGCCGACATCCTCAGAGGGAGTTCTTCCTCCGCCAGGATCCGGCCGGCGGCGATATTGGTCAAGGACACTTCGGCCGTCGGGATCAACCAATAGCCGTCGGTGGTCTGGAACAGGTCCTCGGCGAATTTCGGCAGCTGACCGGTTCCGAACAGCGCCCGGTCACGAACCAGCAGCGGCGGGGAGATTTCGGTGTAGCCGTGTTCCTGGGTCTGCATGTCCAGCATGAACTGGCCCAGTGCGCGCTCGAGCCTGGCGAGGCCGGCGCGCAGCACGACGAATCGCGCGCCGGACATTTTCGCCGCCGCCTCGAAATCCATCAGCCCAAGCGCGGTCCCCAGGTCGACATGATCGGTGGCCAGGGCCGCCGGGTCGGGCGCGCCCCATCGCCTGACTTCGAGATTGCCGCCCTCGTCCTCGCCTGCGGGTGTCTCGGGCGAGGGCAGGTTGGGCAGGCTGGCCAAGGCGTCGCGCAGGTCGCCCGACAGGACGGCGTCGATCCCGGTCTGTTCGGCGATGGTCTGCTTCAGAGTCTCGACTTCGGCCATGGCCGCCTCGGCCGCGCTGGCGTCCCTGGCCGCCTTGGCCTTGCCGACCAGAATAGACACCTCGTTACGACGTGATTGAGCCTGCTGGAGCCTGGTCTGGGCGGCGCGCCTGGCCTCGTCCAAGGCGATCAAACCCGCGGCCGCGGGCGGAACCCCGCGGGAGGCCCAGGCCCGGTCAAAGGCTTCGGGATCAAACCGAATGGCTCGGATGTCGTGCATGGTCAGGGGTGCCGGGCGGGAAAAGAGGCTTCACTTAAGGCGCGTCGCCGCAGCCGCCAAGAGCGAGGCTCAGAGCTTCACGAGTTCCGTGGGGGCGTCGCCTTCCCCGCGGCGGCGCAGTTCGATCAGCGCCACGCACCATATCGAAACCTCGTAGAGCAAGCAGATCGGCAAGGCCAAGGAGATCATGCTGATCGGATCTGGCGGAGTAAGGACGGCCGCCACGATGAACACGCCGACGATCGCGTAGCGGCGCCCTTCGCGAAGCATCTTGTTGGTCACCAGACCGGCCAGGCCCAGAAGCGACAATATCACCGGCAGTTGGAAGCAAAGTCCGAACGCTAGAAGCAGCGTCGTAACCAGGGAAAGGTAGTCGGAGACCTTAGGCAGGAGTTCGACAGAGACATTGCCCGCGTCGACGATTTGCTGGTTGAGCGAAAACCACAGGACGAACGGCAGCATCAGATAGTAAACGAGCGCGGCGCCCAGGGTGAACAGCACGGGCGACGCGATCAGAAACGGCAGGAAGGCGAAGCGTTCGCGACGATAGAGCCCAGGCGCGACGAAACGGTAGAGCTGCCAGGCCAGCACCGGAAAGGTGACGACGATCGCGCCGAAACCGGCCAGCTTGACCTTGGTGAAAAAGAATTCCAACGGCGCGGTGAACACCAGTTTCAAATGTTCGATACTGTGGGGAGCCTTCTGGAACCCGGTCAGGGTCAGCAGCAGGTCGAAGGCGCCATGATGCACCCCTGGGGCCTTTTGGGCCGCCATCAGGCTGGCCCCGACCTCAAACGGCTGGAGCAGAAAAATATAGATCTGCTTGGAAAAGGTGAAACAGAGCATAAATCCGAGCACCAGGGCGATCGCACAGGTGATCAGACGCTGGCGCAGCTCCACCAGGTGTTCCATCAGAGGTGCGCGGGAAGCCTCGATCTCAGCCTCGTCGGAGGGAATGCTCATGTCGGCCCTGGCGGCGTCGGCGTGATCGTCTCGGCCGCCGGCGCCGTCGTTTCGGGAGGTTCATCCAGGCTGGACGGGTATTGGTGGCTCATCATCGGGTGCAGTTGCGCCGCGCCTTCGCGCAGGCTGGCATGGATATCGTCAAAGACAGTCTGCACCCCGCCATCGGTTGCAAGTTCCGCCGTCGAAGTCAGGGACTGGCCTGTCCTCAGAGCTTCGACCTCCTTGCGGAGTTCGTCGAGCTCGGACTGCCTGGCCATTTCGTCGAAACTGGCCCTGAATTCGGCGGCCATACCGCGCATGTGAGCGATGAACTGGCCAACCTTGCGCATCAGGACCGGCAGGTCCTTCGGGCCCACGACGATCAGGGCCACCACGCCGACGACGACGAATTCAAGAATCCGGCCTTCAGGAAACATTATTCAGCGATCCGCTACGTTGCGCGACCGGTAAGGGACGCCATCTCGCCGAGGTTCAGCGAACGATCGGATCTTTTTCCGCTTCCGCGTGGGCGAGCGGCTGAACCGGGGTGACCGTCGGGGTGGCTTCGTCGCCCTTGAGCCCGTCACGGAAGGCCCGGATACCCTTGGCGGCGTCGCCCATCAGCCCGGAAAGCTTGCCGCGACCGCCAAACAACAACAGCACCACGGCCGCGACGATCAGCCAATGTATGGGACCAAAACTACCCATGGTTCATTCTCCTTGCGACCATCCGCGTCGCGGACCGCGCCCTTAAGTCCGTTGATATAGGCCGGTTTGGGCCACGGCGCCAGCAACGCCGTCCACCCTCAACGCATCATGTTGGATCGGTATCCGAAGCTAGATAATCCTGGTGAAATTCCGGGGTCTCGAAAGAGTCCAACGGATCCTCGTCAGGCTTGGCGGCGGACGGATCCGGAACGTTGAACCCGGCCGGCAGGTCCAGGCTCAGAAGGCCGGCGGCCTTCATCTCCGCGACGCCCGGAAGATCGGCAAGACTGCCCAAGCCATAATGCTCCAGGAAAGTTTCCGTGGTGCCCCAGGTCACAGGGCGCCCGGGGCTTCGCCGCCGGCCCCGCATCCTCACCAACTTCAACTCCAGCAGGATATCCAGCGCTCCGGAACTGGATTGCACGCCCCGGACCGCTTCGATTTCCGCTCGGGTGACGGGTTGGTGATAAGCGACGATCGCCAGGGTCTCATGGGCGGCTCTTGACAGCCGGCGGGACTCTTCCCGCTCCCGGGTCATCAGGAAAGCGAGATCGGCGGCGGTCTGGAAACGCCATCGCTCCCCGATCCGGACCAGCTCGACACCGCGGCTCACGTAAAGCGACCGGAGCGTTTCCAGCCCGGCGGCAAGATCAGCGCCGGCGGGAAGCCGATCGGCGAGGTCGCTCTCGCTCAGGGGTTCAGCGGCCGCGAACAGCAGCGCTTCGATCATCCGCGCGACGCCATCAGCCCCGCTCCCAGATTCGCTCATTGAGCGCGCGCCGCCGACCGCAGATAGATTTCGGCGAAGGGCGCGAGCTGCCGCGCCTCGATCTCGCCCTCCCGCACCAACTCGAGCCCCGCCGACAGGGTAGAGGCGATAAAGGAGGCTCGCGAGGGTCCATCAGCCGGGCCGCTCTGCGGGGCCACGTCCGTCAGAGGCGTCCAGGCCGTCAACTGGGGTAACAGCGAGCGCAGACGGTCGCGCGCATCCTCCAGCCGGTAGGATTCCATCGCCTTGGGCCGGTAGGCGCGATCGCCGTCGCGAGCCCGGGGTTGAAGATAGGCGGCCATCAGGCCGCGCAGGTCGCCGTCCATGCGTCGGTGGGAGACGACCGAAATCGCCTCGGGATCTCCGCGTGTGAACACGTCGCGCCGCAGGATCGGACCCGATTTCAGCGCCTCGGAGGCCCCGCGCATGGCGTCGAGCTTGGCTATTCGGAATGCAAGCTGCGCCGCCACCGCCTCCGCCGGCGCCGCCTCTTCCGCCGGACGTTCGGCTCGGGGCAGCAGCAGGCGCGACTTCAGGAACGCCAGCCAGGCGGCCATGACCAGATAGTCAGCGGCGAGCGAAAACCGCAGCCGGCGGGCCTCGCGCACAAAGGCCAGATACTGGCTGGCCAGCTTGCTGATCGATAGCTTCAGCAGATCTACTTTCTGGTTGCGCGCCAACGCCAGCAGCAGGTCGAGCGGCCCTTCATAGCCGTCGATGTCGACGATCAGGGCCTCGCCGTCATCGGCGGCCGTGTTGGCGGCTTCGAAGTCGAATGTCGGTTGGGCCAGCGCGTTCATCCCAGCGACAATTCCGCCAACATGGCGTCGAGCGTGGCCACCGCCTCAGTCCGATCCCAGGGTTCCAAAGGTTTGGCGAGTCGTAAAAGGGCGGCGTCGGCGCGGGCCTGGGCCAGCGGCGTCAGAGGCGCTGCGCCCGCCGCCACCGCCGTCATTTCGGCCAGGTCACCGTTACAATGCAGTACGATATCGCAACCGGCGGTGAGAGCGCACCGCGTTCGGTCGATCAGGGTTCCATCCAGCGCCTTCATGGAAAGGTCGTCGCTGAGCAACAGACCGTCGAAACCGATGGCCCCCCGGATGATTTCGGCGATCACGCGGCCGGAGGTGGTGCAGGGCGAATCGGGATCCAGCGCCCGGTAGACGACGTGGGCGGTCATTGCGATCGGCATGTCGGCCAGCGCCCGGAACGGCGCGAAATCGCAGGCCTCCAGATCGTCCCGGCCGGCCTCCACGATCGGCAGGTGCAGATGACTGTCGACCCGCGCCCGGCCGTGACCGGGAATGTGCTTGATCACCGGCAGGACGCCTCCGGCCATCAACCCCTCGGCCATGGCCCGCGCCAGCGAGGCCACTCCCGCCGGCGTCTCGCCGAAGGCGCGATCGCCGATCACATCGTGGGCGCCCGCCACCGGCACGTCCAGGACCGGCGCGCAGTCGACATTGATCCCCAGCGCGTTCAATTCATCGGCCATCAGACGCCCAGCCAAGCGAACCAGATCGCGCCGACGGCCGCCGTCCACGTCCATGGCGCTATAGGCTCTCGCCGGCGGATAGCGACGCCAATGAGGAGGTCCCAGGCGCTGAACCCGGCCCCCCTCCTGATCGATCATCACCGGCGCGGCGGGACGGTCGACGGCGGCCCGCAGCGCCTCGGTTAGGGCGCGAAGCTGATCAGGGCTCTCGACGTTGCGTCGGAACAGGATGAAACCCCACGGTCGAACATCTCGATATAAAGCCGCCTCCTCTAAAGAGAGGCTGGTTGTGGCGCATCCAAGGACGCAGGCGAGGGTCAACGGACGAAGCAGCTCCCGCCGGCCGCCTGGAGCCGATCACACAGCGCCACGGCCTGGTCACGCGTGGCAAAGCCGGTGATCGAGGTGCGGTAGAGCGTCGCGCCATCCTTGATCAGGGGAACCACCCGCTTGCCCTTGCCGGCCATGGCGCCCGGCGCGATGGCGGCGGCCTTGCTCCATTCCTGGTCCGCCAGGCTCTCCGAGGAAAACGCGCCGATCTGCACCAGGACCGGGCCGCTGGTTGCGGCGACCGCTTTCGGCGGTTTCGGCGTCTTGGGCTTGGCGGCGTCGGCGATCAAGGCGTCGATCGCGTCTGGCTTCGCATCAGCCTTTTCAGGAGTCTTGGCAGCGGGGCGCGGCGCGGTTGACTGGCTGGCGGTGTTGGGCGGCGCCGGGGGTGGGGGCAAGGCCGACGGGAAGCCCTTGGAATCGGCGGCCGGTGGCGGGGCCTGCGTCAAGGGTTGTTCCGGCGGCGGCGCAAGGGTGGGCGTCGCCGCGCCGGCGTTCGGATCATCCTTTGAAATGGAAAGGCCGGCGCTGGGATCGGGATTTCGCGTTTCGGGCGGCGGCGGGGCCCGAACGTCGCCCAACGGCGCTCCCAGCGGTTCGGGCGCACCGCTCGGCGACCTAGCCCCGGTGCGGTACATATAAACCACCGCGCCCCCGACCAGAATTAACAGAAGCACGCTGACGATCAGGGTGACGGGCGCGGGACCGCGAGGGCGGCCCCGGCGGCGGTTATCCATGGTCAAGGGCGGTTCCTGAGATTCGTAACGGCGATCGGGGTCGGCCATGCAAGCTCCAGCGAAAAGGTCCGGCCCCTCCCCTCAGTCCGGACGAATCGCCTAGCGACTCTAGCGGAGCCGCGCCCCCAACAGAACTGGCCTCGTTTCAGGCCCAGGCGTCGAGTTGGAACAGGCGGCGGTGCTCCTCGATCGCGTAACGGTCGGTCATCCCGGCGATGTAGTCGCAGATAACCCGGGCCTTGCCGAACTCGTCCATCGGTTGCAGCCTGGCGTGCCACTCGGCCGGCAGAACATCGGGCTCGGCCAGAAACAGGGCGAACATCTGAGCCAGTATCCGCCGGGCTTGGCTGCGGCTGCGGTTGACCCGCCAATGATGATACATACGCTGATGGAGGAAGGCGCGCAGGTGGCTCAGATCCTCGGCCACCGCCGGCGAAAACGCTACCAGGGCCGAACCCAGGTTCCTGACTGCGGCCGGAGACGTGACGCCCGACGCCCGCGCGCGGCGCAGGGTCTCGGCCAGCACATCGTTAACCATCACACCGATTAGCCGGCGGACCATTTCCATACGAGTCAGCCGGTCTTCGAGACCCGGATAGTCCAGCCGGACGCCCGCCAGGACCGGCCCGACCAGCGGCACTTCGACCAGTTCATCCAGCCTGAAAAGCCCCGCCTGAAGCCCGTCGTCGACATCGTGGTTGTTGTAGGCCACGTCATCGGCCAGAGCCGCCACCTGGGCCTCGGCCGACGCCCAGGTGGCCAGACCCAGGTCCGACTCCTGATCATAATCGACGATCGCCTTCCACACCGGACGGCCGAGCAGGCCGGTGACCGGGCCGTTGTGCTTTACGATCCCCTCGATGGTCTCCCAGGTAAGGTTCAGACCACTGAAATTCGGATATTGCCGCTCCAGCTCGGTCAGGACCCTGAAGGTCTGGACATTGTGATCAAAGCCGCCGAACGGCGCCATCTGCCGCTCTAACTCGTCCTCGCCCGCATGACCGAAGGGGGGATGTCCTAGATCGTGGCCAAGCGCGATGGTCTCCGCAAGATCAGCGTCCAGGCGCAGGGCCGTGGCGATCGAGCGGGCGATCTGCGCGACTTCCAGGGAGTGTGTCAGGCGGGTGCGGTAGTGGTCGCCCTCGTGGGCCACGAACACCTGGGTCTTTTCCTTCAGACGCCGAAACGCCGACGCGTGGATGATCCGGTCGCGGTCACGGGCGAAAGGCGTTCGAGTGGCGCTGGGCGCCTCCGGATAGTGACGGCCGCGGGAGGCCGCCGGGTTCTCGGCCCAGGCCACTGTCTGGAGATCGATGGTCATGACCGTCCCAATATCGATCGCCCCTTTGCGAAGCGCACCGATGACCCTCATATACGGATGGAGAGGAATTTGCATGACGATGGAATTCGAGATTTCCACCCGCGCCGCGCCGCCACCGGCGCTGACCCTTTCCCCGTCGGCGGCTGGACGCCTGAATGCGCTCGCCAAGGCCGAGGGGCGCCCTCTGATGCTGCGGGTGGCCATCGATGGCGGGGGCTGTTCGGGGTTCCAATACCGGTTCGACTTGGTGGAAAGCGCGGAGGCCGACGACCTTATAATTGAACGCGACGGGGCTGCGGCGGTGATTGATTCTATCTCGCTCGACCTTCTCAGAGGGTCGGTGATCGATTTCGCCGACGAACTGGCCGCCGCCGAATTCCGAGTGCGCAATCCCAACGCCAAGTCCAGCTGCGGCTGCGGCGTCAGCTTCTCGATCTGATCCTGCCTGGGGGGCGAGCGATGCGGATCGCCACATGGAACGTTAATTCGATCAATGCGCGCCTGCCGACGGTCCTCAGTTGGTTCGAGGAGGCGGCTCCGGATGTTGCCTGCCTCCAAGAAATCAAATGCGTCGACGAGAAGTTTCCCACCGAGGCGTTCGAGCGGCTGGGCTACAACGTTATCATCCACGGCCAGAAGACCTACAATGGCGTGGCGCTGCTCTCCAAGACACCCCTGGAAGACGTTCGCCGGGGGCTCCCGGGCGATGACGAAGACGAGCAGGCGCGCTACATCGAGGCGGTTGTCTCTGGACCATGGCCGGTGCGGGTGGCCGGGATCTATCTTCCCAATGGCAATCCGACCACGACCGCGAAATTCGCCTATAAGCTCAACTGGATGGCCCGGCTGAACGCCCATGCGCGGGGACTGTTAAGCCTCGAAGAACCCCTGGTCATCGCCGGGGACTACAACGTCATCCCCGAGCCGGCGGATGTGCACGATCCGGCGGCCTGGGTCGGCGACGCGCTCTATCGGCCTGAGAGTCGCGCGGCGTTTCGATCCCTCAAGTGGCTGGGCCTGACCGACGCCTATATGGCGGCTGATGGGTCGCCGGAGGGCTACACCTTCTGGGACTATCAGGCCGGCGCCTGGCCGCGCGACCACGGCATCCGGATCGACCACCTGCTGCTATCGCCGAGCGCGGCGGACAGACTGGCCGGCGTCACCATTCATCGTGACGTCCGCGCGCGGGAAAAACCCTCGGACCACGTTCCGGTGGTGGCCGACCTCGACTTCCCCACGTGATTTAACTCAGGGCGAAATCCATGCCCGCCCGGGCGTGGATTTCGGTGGTGTCGAACATCGGAACGGCGAAGTCACCCGCGTTCACCAACAGGCTAAATTCGGTGCAACCGAGGATCACGGCGTCGGCGCCGTCTGCCTCGACGGCGGCCTTGGCGATGGCGATCACCTCGGCCCGGGAGGCCGGCTCGAATCGTCCGCGCACCAGTTCGTCGAAAATGATCGCGTGCAGGCGCTCCCGGGCCGGCGCGGGCGGGATCAGCGGTTCGAGACCCGCTTCGGCGAGCCGGTCGAGATAGAAGGCCTTCTCCATGGTGAACCGGGTCGCCAGCAACAGCGGCCGCCGCGCGCCAGCCGCGCGCAGGGTCTGGGCGGTCGCATCGGCGACATGCAGCAGGGGTAGCCGCACGGCGGCCCGCACCTGCGGCGCCATAAGATGCATGGTGTTGGCGCAGATCAGGATCGCTTCGGCGCCAGCGCCCTCCAGGGCCTTGGCCGCCTCGACAAGCACTTCGGTCGCACCGGCCCAGTCCCCGGCGGCCTGCATCGCGGCGATCGGAGCGAAGTCGGCGGACCAGATCAGCAACTTGGCCGAATGCTGGCCGCCGAGGCGCTCGCGCGCAAGGCGATTCAACCACTGATAGTAGCTGGTGGTGCTCTCCCAGCTCATACCGCCCAGCAGGCCGAGGGTTTTCATCGCCAGGCGCCGCGCTTCGGCTTATAGGTCGGCGTAGACGTGCCGTTCGCCGCGCTGGCCCGGATGGGTCACGGCGCCGAGGTGGGCTGGGCCGACACCCTGGGCGAATTTCCAAAGCGCGCCGGAACCGTAGGCCGTTTCGCGCGGCGCCCAATGTCGCTTGCGGTTTTCCAGTTCGATCGGATTGACCTCTAGCTCGATGGTGCCGGCGTCCGCATCGATGGCGATGATATCGCCGTCCTTGACCAGGCCGATCGGCCCGCCTTCCTGGGCCTCGGGACCGACATGACCGACGCACAGGCCACGCGTGGCGCCCGAAAACCGCCCATCGGTGATCAGCGCCACCTTGTCGCCCCGGCCCTGGCCAGACAAGGCCGCCGTGGTGGACAGCATCTCGCGCATGCCCGGGCCGCCCTTGGGTCCTTCATAGCGGATCACCAGCACATCGCCGTCCTGGTAGTCGCCGCGCTCGACTGCGGCGAAACAAGCCTCCTCCCCATCGAAGACCCGCGCTGGACCGCGGTGGCTGCGGTGCGATGTCATGCCGGCCACCTTGACGATGGCGCCGTCCGGGGCCATCGATCCCCAGAGGCCGACCACCCCACCGGTTTGGGACAGCGGGTTGGAGACCGGACGGATCACGTTCTGGTCGTCCCGCCATTTCACCTCCGCCAAGTTCTCCGCCAGGGTCTTGCCGGTGACGGTCATGCAGTCGCCGTGCAGGAAACCGCCCTCCAACAGGGTCTTCAACAGCACCGGAACGCCGCCCGCCTCGCCCATGTCCTTGGCCACATAGCGACCACCCGGCTTCAGATCGGCCAGATAGGGCGTGCGGCGCATGATCTCGGCCACGTCCCGAAGGGTGAACTCGATCCCGCATTCGTGGGCCATGGCCGGCAGATGCAGGCCGCCGTTGGTCGACCCGCCAGTCGCGGCGATTACCACCGCGGCGTTTTCGAAGGCTTGGCGCGTGCAGATGTCGCGCGGCCGGATATTGGCTTCGATCAGCCGGACCACGGCTTCACCCGAAGCCACGGCATACTGATCGCGTCGTTCATAGGGAGCCGGCAGAGCCGAGGAGAGCGGCAGCGCCAAGCCGATCGCTTCGGACACGCAGGCCATGGTGTTGGCGGTAAACTGGCCGCCGCAAGCACCCTCGCCCGGACAGGCATGGCGCTCCAGGTCGGTAAGATCCTCTAACGCCAGCTTCCCCGCTGAATGCTGGCCGACGCCCTCGAACACATCCGCCACCGTCACGTCCCGATCCCGCCAGCGCCCGGGCATGATCGAACCGCCATAGAGAAACACCGATGGAACATTGAGCCGCAGCATGGCCATCATCATGCCTGGCAGGCTCTTGTCGCACCCGGCGACACCCACAAGGGCGTCATAGCCATGGCCGCGCATCGTCAATTCCACCGAGTCGGCGATCACTTCCCGGCTGACCAGACTCGAGCGCATGCCTTCATGGCCCATGGCGATGCCGTCGGTGACGGTGATGGTGCAGAATTCCCGCGGCGTTGCCCCGGCGGCCTTCACACCTTGGCTGACCGCGTGCGCCTGGCGCATCAAGGCGGTATTACACGGCGCCGCCTCGTTCCAGCACGAAGCCACGCCGACAAACGGTTGGGCGATTTCCCGCGTCCCGAGCCCCATGGCGTAATAATAGGAGCGGTGCGGCGCGCGCGACGGCCCCTCGGTCACATGCCGACTGGGCAGCCTGGACTTGTCCCACGTGCCGTCGGGTTTCTTGGTCATGTCGTGTTCCCGGTTTAGAGGTAGGCTTCCCTAACCGAGCGTCGGGCTCGGTGCAAAGTGGCTTGTTCGGAGTTATCCAATGCGTCTTGACGCCGTCTCTATCGGAATCGACCCGCCCAACGAAGTCAATGTGGTGATCGAGGTGCCGATCGGCGGCGAACCGATCAAGTATGAGCTGGACAAGCCCTCCGGGGCCTTAATCGTCGACCGTTTCCTGTATACGGCCATGCGCTACCCTGGGAACTATGGGTTTATTCCGCACACGCTGTCGGGTGACGGTGATCCATGCGACGTCATAGTAGCCAACACCAGGGCGATCGTGCCCGGCGCGATCATGAGTTGCCGTATCGTCGGTGTGCTGATCATGGAGGACGAAGCTGGAGGGGATGAGAAGTTGATCGCGGTGCCGGGTCCCAAGCTGACCCAGCGCTATGACCGGGTGAATGACTACACGGATCTACCTTTGAGCACCCTTCAACAGATCGAGCACTTCTTTGCGCACTATAAAGATCTGGAGCCCAATAAATGGGTGAAAATTCTTCGTTGGGGCAATGCCGACGAAGCTCGGGCGATGGTCATGGCTGGCATCGAGAACGCCAAGACGCGGCAAGCCTAGCAAAACTGTTTCCAGTCGAGCGCCTTCAGGTCCGCGTCGCGTTGGCGCGGACCATGGCCCCTATCACCTTTTTGACATTTTCCTGGTGGTGTGGGGTCGCGGACGCGGCGTCACTCCCGCCCCCCGCGTCAGCTGCCGTTGAAGCAGCCGCCCGTCCGGGCCTGTTGGTGCATCTTCCGGATCATCGGGCTCTAAATTTTCGATGCCAGGGCGCGGGAGCCCCGACCGTGTTGTTGGAAAGCGGCTATGCGGCTTCATCCCTCGCCTGGACCAAGGTGCAGGCTCTCCTCGCGCCAAAACATCAGGTTTGCGCCTATGACAGAGCCGGTTACGGCTTCAGCGACCCCGGACCGGCGCCACGCGACGGCGCCGCGATTGCTCGCGACCTTGACCAGGGTTTGAAAGCCGCGGGGCTTGAAGGACCGTTCATCGTCGTGGGCCACTCCGCCGGCGGCCTCTATATTCGTCTGTTCACTGACCGTCGATGGCGCGACGTGGTCGGAATGGTTCTGGTTGATCCATCAGTGGAATATCAGGACCAGCGGTTCGCCGCGGCGTTTGGAACTGGCGCCGGGGGGCTATCGGCATTGCGAACCCAAGCAGCGCTTTGCCTGGACGCATCGGAACGCGGTCAGCTCAAGCCGCAGGTTTCAGACCCCACCCTGGCCAATTGCCTGCCACGCACGCGACCGTCCGACACCGCGGCGGCGAGCCAGAGGCGACTCGCCGAAGCGCTACGGCCCGCCACCTGGATCACGAGGATTGCGGAGCTCGATACGCTCTGGCCGCGGACATCTGATGAAATCGCAGCCGGCAGACAGGCCTATGGTTCCCTGCCGCTGATTGTCCTGACGGCGGACGGGACCTACGCCGGCGCCTCCGCTGACATTCGTCCGGCGGTGCTAAGGTTTTGGACGGCGCTCCATCAGAGCCTCGCCGCCCGCTCAAGCCGCGGCCAGGAAAGGCTGGTCAAAGGCTCCTCACACCTGATGATGCTGGATCGCCCCGACGCTATCGCGGCAGCAGTGGAGGAGGTCGCCTCACAGGCGGCGGCGCCGCGCACCCCTTAGATTCATGACGACAAGGAAAAACGACTAGGGGCTATCGTCATTTGAAAAACTCCCTTGGGTAGCAAACC
>JAYTXV010000273.1:0-2120 GCA_043742805.1 Caulobacteraceae bacterium
CAATCATGATCGACGAACTCTATTCCACCAACATCCTGCGGCTGGCCGCCAATATGCCCGGGGCCGGGCGCCTGGCCGCGCCGGACGGATCGGCCGAGAAGGTGGCCAAGCTGTGCGGGAGCCGGATCACCGTCGATGTGGTGTTGAAGGACGGCAAGGTCGCCGACTTCGCCCAGGACGTGAAGGCCTGCGCGCTGGGCCAGGCGGCCGCCGCAGTGCTCGGCGCCCATGTGGTCGGCGCGACGCCGCATGAAATCGAAATGGCGCGGGACGGCTTTCGTGCTATGCTTAAATCGGGTGGAGCGCCGCCCACGGGACGCTTTTCAGACCTTTCCATGCTTGAGCCGATCAAGGACTATGCGCCACGCCACGCCTCCACGCTGCTCGCGTTCGAGGCGACGGTGGAGGCTTGCCGTCTGGCTTTGGTGAAAGCTCCCGAGCTGAAGGCGCCCGCGCGAACTAGCCCCGCCGACGTGGCCTGAACCCTGGGCCTTGGCCCGGGGCGGCGATCAAGGCGTCGGCATGACCCTGTATGAACGCGTCATCCGCACGGGCCACCGCGCCTATAAGCTGACGCTGTCACCGTGGATCGGGCGCCAGTGCCGGTATCTTCCGACCTGTTCGGACTATGCGGCCGAGGCCCTGATCCGGCATGGACCGCTGCGGGGCGGCCGGCTCGCCGCCGGGCGCCTGTGCCGTTGTCATCCCTGGGGCGGGTCGGGACACGACCCGGTTCCAAGTGTAAAGAAAGAACCATGATCGATCTGAAGTTTCCCGATGGCCAGGTGCGTCAATACGAAGATGGCGTCACGGGCCGCGAGGTGGCCGCGTCCATCTCCAAATCCCTCGAAAAGAAGGCCCTGCTGATCAAGCTGGACGGTGATCTTCTGGACCTAAGCCGACCGCTGGAGCGCGGCGGGGCCCTGCAAATCGTCACCCGCGACAGCCCCGAGGCGCTGGAGGTGATCCGCCACGACACCGCCCACGTGCTGGCCGAGGCGGTACAAGAGCTGTTCCCCGGCACGCAGGTGACCATCGGCCCCAATATCGAGGACGGATTCTTCTACGATTTTGCCCGCGACGAGCCGTTCTCTCTCGACGACCTGGCGGTGATTGAGGCGCGCATGCGCCAGATCGTCGAGCGCGACGAGCCGATCACGCGCGAAGTGTGGGACCGGGGCGAGGCCATCGCCCATTTTGTGGGCATCGGCGAGGCCTACAAGGCCGAGATCATCCGCGACATCCCGGGCGACCAGGCGATCACCGTCTATCGTCAGGGCGCCTGGAAGGACCTTTGCCGCGGGCCGCACCTGCCCTCGACGCGCCATGTCGGTAAGGCGTTCAAACTGACCAAGCTGGCCGGCGCCTATTGGCGGGGCGATCAGAACAACGCGCAGCTGCAGCGCATCTACGGCACCGCCTGGGCCTCTGACGCAGACCTTGCCGCCCACCTCAAGCGCATCGAGGAGGCCGAGAAGCGCGATCACCGCAAGATCGGGGCCGCCATGGACCTGTTCCATCTGCAGGAAGAGGGCCGGGGCATGATCTTCTGGCATCCCAACGGCTGGACGCTCTACCGCACCTTGCAGAACTACGTCCGGCGGCGGGTCGAGGCGGCCGACTATGTCGAGGTCAAGACGCCGCAGATCCTCGACCGGGTGCTGTGGGAGCGGTCGGGTCACTGGGAGAAGTTCCACGACAGCATGTTCGTCTGCGAAACCGGCGACGGCGACGTGCTGGCGGTCAAGCCGATGAACTGCCCCGGCCATGTGCAGATCTTCAACCACGGCCAGAAGTCCTACCGCGACCTGCCGATCCGCATGGCCGAGTTCGATGGCCTGCATCGCAACGAAAGCTCAGGCTCGCTGCACGGTATCCTGCGGGTTCGCGGGCTGGCCCAGGACGACGGCCACATCTTTTGTACCGAGGGCCAAATCGAGAGCGAATCCAAGCTGTTCATCGAACTGCTGCAGTCGATCTACGCCGATTTGGAAGTCGAGCTGCATTCGGTGAAGCTGGCGCTGCGCCCCGAAAAACGGTTCGGAACCGACGAGCAGTGGACGATCGCCGAGGACACCCTGGAACGGGCCGCCAACGCCGCTGGCGTCGAGGTCGAGCGC
>JAYTXV010000274.1:0-9113 GCA_043742805.1 Caulobacteraceae bacterium
CGGTTGTTGCTCATCCCTCTGGCATAAACTAAGCACGAAAGGCTCAAACATGAAGACCCTCTTTTCGGTCGTCGCCGCCCTCGCGGCCCTAACCCTCGGGGCGTCGGCCCACGCCACACAGTTCGTTACAAACGGCGATTTCACTACCCTCACAAACGGCGTCGGCCAGATCGACAATACCACCACCGCCACCGGATGGTCGTCCGGCGCCAGCTACAATTTCGTCATGGCCGACGCCAACGTCGGGTCGCCAGGCGACTACGGCAGCCTGAAGCTCTGGACCGCCGGCAATGGCGGCGCCAGCTCATGGGACGGCCTTGCCGCCCACAGCGGTAACTTCGTGGCTATGGACGGGGCCTATCGCACCGGCCCGGTCAGCCAGATGATTACCGGCCTGACGATCGGCAAGACCTACACCCTCAGCTACAGCTACGCCTTTGGCCAGCAGAACGGCTTCTCTGGCGACACAATACAGCACCTGACCACCACCCTCGGCGGAGACTATTCGTCGACAACCCCGGACTACAGCCTCGTCACCCACAGCTTCAGTGGCTGGACCGACGTCACCGCCAAGATCAAGGCGACGGCGACGAGCGAAAACCTGTCGTTCCTCGCCTATGGCAACTTGCCGGTGCCACCGTTTGCCCTCGTCAGCAACGTCTCGCTGACCGGCGCGGTGCCCGAGCCGGCTACCTGGGGCCTGATGATTGTCGGCCTTGGCGGCCTGGGCGCCCTCGCCCGCCGTCGCCGCGCCACCACGGCCGTCGCCGCCTAATCTCGGCGTCTTCGGTTAAGAATTGGAGGGGCGGGGGAAATCCCGCCCCTTCTTTTTCGCGCCTCTCCAACACACCCCGAACGGCCGACGCCCCGAACGCCCATCGCCGCCGCCTGCCGATAGACCTCGATCACGGCAAAACGGTTCTCAAACGCGATCAAGTTGAGTAGGCATATTTCCATGGCTGGTTTGCACCTAAATCTTATGTATCACGGTCTTGAAATCGCACGTTCCTGCGTGGCCCTGGCTTTGACGGTCGCGATCTTCGCGCCGCTCGAGCATTTCTTTTCGGTTCGCAAAGCCGATCTCTTCCAGAAGGGCTGGTCAACCAACCTCGGCTGGTATTTCGTCAATGGCCTAGGCGCGGCGCTGCTGCTGGGTCCGCCAACCGCCCTGATTGCCTGGGCGATCCACGCGACGATCCCGGCTTCCGTGACAAGTGCGGCGGGCGCCCTGCCAATCTGGGCTCAGGCATCCTTGGCGATGGTGGTCGGCGAGATCGGTTTCTATTGGGGTCATCGCTGGAGCCACCAGATTCCCCTGCTCTGGCGGTTCCACGCCGTTCACCACAGCGCCACCCACGTCAACTTCCTCGTCAACACCCGCGCCCATCCGATTGACATGGTGTTTACGCGCCTATGTGGTTTCGTTCTGCTCTACGCCACAGGACTGGCCTCGCCGATAGGGCCCCACCCGACGCTGATTCCGGCCATTGTGCTGTTTGTCGGTGCGATGTGGAGTTTCTTCATCCACGCCAACGTGAAATGCCGCTTCGGCATCCTGGAAGAATTGATCGCGACACCGGCCTTCCACCACTGGCATCATACCTATGAAGACCACAAGGACCGCAATTTTGCGGCCATGTTGCCCTTCGCCGACCGCGTGTTCGGCACGCTTTATCTGCCTACGACTTGGCCGGAGCGCTACGGAACGGCAACGCCGATGCCGGACACGTTGACCGGCCAACTGGTGGAGCCGTTCGCCCGTCGGTCATCCGCGCCCACTGAGTCAGCAACCACCGCCTGACGGTGTCGGCGAAGTCTATCGCCCTCGCCACCACGCCAAGGTCCGCTTCTCCAGGGCCTGAAACAACAGGTGCACAACGGAGGCCATCAGGGCCAGGGCGACGATGGCCGCGAACATCTCGGCGGTGCGTAGCCGGTTACCCGCCTCCAGAATCCGCCATGCCAAGCCTTCGGCCCCACCGGACCCGGCCACGAATTCCGCCACCACCGCCCCGATGATCGCCAGGCCGGAAGCGACCTTGGCGCCTTCGACGATGAACGGCAGGGCCGAGGGGAGCCTCAGACGCAGCAGCCGTTGCAACGGTCGCGCGCCATAGAGATCGAATAGCCGCTCAAGATCGGGGTCCGCCGATGTCAGCCCGCGCACCGCGCCCGAGAATATCGGAAAAAACGCCACGATGGCCGCCAGGGCGACGATGGCCCGATCAGAATGATCAACCCCCGCCCAGATCACCACCAGGGGAGCGATGGCCACCACCGGCGTCACCTGCAGGGCCACCGCCAGGGGCCGGATGGCACGGTCCAGCGTCCGGCTTAAGGTCACCATCAGGGCCAGGACAGCCGCGAAGACGCTGGCGGCCACCAGCGCCTCAAGAGCCATGGCCAGCGTGCGCCAGGCGGATAGCGCCAGGATCGGCGCGTTGCGGATCAGGGCCAGGGCGATGGCGGTGGGGGCCGGGAGCAGATACTCAGGCGTGTGCAGGATGGCGCAGGCCGCTTGCCACCCAACCAGAATAGCTCCGATCAGGGCGACCGGCGCCAGGAATGAGAGACGGCTCACGCCGCCACGCGGGTCGCAGCCGCCAGGCGATCGGAGATGGCCTCGGCGGCGTTGCGAAACAGCGCCGTGGTTCGAAAGCCCGCCGGACGCGGCGTGGGCGCTTCGACGCGCGTCTCGCCGGCCGAACGGCCCGGTCCCGGGGTCATGACGATCACCCGGCCGGCCATGTAGACCGCCTCCTCGACATTGTGTGTCACGAAGACGATCGCCGGACGCGACTCGCGCCAGATGGCCAACAGGTCGTCGGCGAGAGCGCGGCGCGTGATCTCGTCAAGCGCCGCGAACGGTTCGTCCAGCAGCAGCAGCCTCGGGCGGGTCACCAACGCCCGGGCCAGGGAGGCGCGCATGGCCATGCCGCCAGACAGCTGGGCCGGGCGGGCGGCGGCGGCGGCGGCAAGACCCACCCGCGCCAGAGCGTCGACCGCCCGCGCGCGAGCCTCCAGCCTGGCCACGCCTACCAGTTCGAGCGGCAGCGCGACATTGGCGGTGGCGCTGAGCCAGGGCGCAAGCGTGGGAGACTGAAAAACCACCGAAACCTCGCCGCGGCCGGCGGCTCGGCGCACCGTTCCCCGGGTCGGCGCCTCCAGACCGGCCAGAAGGCGGAGCGCCGTGGATTTTCCGCACCCCGATGGACCGACCAGGGCGACGATCTCTCCGGCCTCCATCGTCAGGTCAAACGGACCCAGAGCCTTGCCGCGACCAGGGTAATCTACTTCCACCGCCGAGAGGGCGGCGACGACATCGGTCATAGGGGGCCCTTACTTCGCGACTGGCGCGGTGAAGCCCAGGGCGTAAGCCGCCTTGTAATCCATGGTCTTGGGGAAGACCCCCTTGTCGGAAGCCATCTTGAAAAATTCGGACCAGCGCTCGTCGGTCATGGCGCCCAGCCCGCCCGTCTTGGCGTCGCCGGAATCGATGATCCCATAGGTCCGCATCTTTTCACGCGCCTGGGCCAGAACGTCGGCGGTCATCTCCGGATTGTCCTTGAGGATCAGGGCGTCGCCCGGCGCCGGGTCGCCATGCAGATAGGCCTGCCATCCAGCCGCCGACGCCGCCACAAAGGCTTTGACCGCCGCAGGATTGGCGGTCAGCAGACGATCCGGGGCCAGAACCATACCCGCGTATCCGGGATAGCCATAGTCGGCCAACAGGAACACGGCCGGCGTCAGATGGGCTTGCTTCTCGAGAGTATAGGGCTCGGAGGTAAGGTAGCCCTGCTGGATAAGGCGCTTGTCGGCCAGGAACGGGGCGTTGTTGAAAGTGTATTTGCGCACCTGATCATTGGTGAAGCCATACTTCGCCTTGAGCCACACCCAGAAGGCGGTGACCGAGGCGTCGGATAGCAGAATCGGACGGCCCTTCATGTCGGCCAGGGATTTGATACCCGCATCGGGATGGGCGATCAGCACCTGAGGGTCTTTTTGCATGAAGGCCGCAACCGCCTTCACCGGCACATTTTCGGCGGCCAGGTTCATGACGATGAAGCTGTTCGAGCCCACCCCCATCTCCACCGCGCCAGCGGCCACCAGCTGGGGCACATTCACGCCGGGGCCGCCCGGCACGATGGTGACCTTCAGGCCGCGCTTCTGATACTCGCCGTTGGCCAGGGCTTCATAGAAGCCGCCCTGCTCGGCCTCGGCCCGCCAGTCGGTGGCGAAACGGATGGTCGTCGGCCCGGAGCCCACCACCGGTCCGGCAGGTTTCGAACAGGCCGAAGCCAGAAGCGCCAGGGCCATCAGCCCCAGGCCCGGGGCGGCGAAGACGGAAGCTCTCACGAACAGGGTTCCCCTTTAGTCCCTTCAATCCTTAAGCCGCGCGCCCGGCCGCGCCAAGGGCGCGCGGCCATCCCGGGCTCAAGGCTTACGGAACAGATAGACGAACTGATCGGTATGGCCGCGAATGGTCTTGTCGAACACCGGCTTGTCCCGGGCGTCGACGGGATTGCGCAGCACATTGCTTTCGCCCGCGAAAACGAAGCCGGCCGCAGCCATGTCTTTCTTAACCACCGCCGCATCGATCCGGTGGGTGGTGTTGGTCGCCGCCAGGCCCGAGCCATCGGGCGCGGAATGATCAATTATGACATAGGCTCCGCCGGGTTTCAGCGCCTTGAAGACCGCCCTGTTGAAGGCGGCCACGTCGGCGGGTCCCATAAAGGGGTCATAGAGATCGTGATAGTTCTGGCGTATCCAGATCACGTCCACTGGCCTTGCCAGGGCGAAGGCGTTGATCGGCGCCGATTGGGCGATGATGTTGGAATGTCCGGGCATCGACGCGGACCCCTCGGGTGGCAGGGCCGTGTTCTCGGCCTTGGCCATCTCCACGGAATCAAAGGCGATCACCGATCCCTTCGGCCCCACGACATCGGAAAACATCCGATCCCAGTAGGGGCCAGGGAAGACATCCACGATGGTCATCCCTGGCTTGAGACCGATGAAGCTGATCAGATCGGCTGGCTTGCGCGTGGAGTCCAAGGCGGTCTCAGCGGCGGGGCGGGCAATGTCCGCCACCGCGGCCGCAACACCGGCGGGCATATCGGCCGCCAGGGCGGCGCAGGATGCGGTTAGCGACAGGCCGGCGGCGATAGCCCAGGCGAGGTTTGCAAGCTTCAAAATCGTTTCTCCCAGTCCGAGATTTTCAAATCCATAGCGCGAGCCGTCTCGAAAGTCAGGGGCGGCTGGAGGTTGATTTTTGGCTGCCGTGGGCCAACTATCGTGGCCGGGGGCAACGCAGACGGATGGACATCATGACAAATACCCTGAAATTCCTCGCTGTCGGTTTAATTCTGGTCTCCGGCGCGGGCGCTGCCCAGGCCGGATGCATAACCGGCGCCGTTGTCGGCGGCGTCGCTGGCCACGTGGCCGGACATCACACCCTGCTCGGCGCCGCTGCGGGCTGCGCGGTAGGCCACCACATGGCGGTGGAGAAGAAAAAGCGGTTGGCCGCCGAGCGCGTCGTCAAGGCGCAGCAGCGGTCATCGCTACAACTGGGCCAGGCAGCGCCGGCTCACTGAGCCGGCGCCCCCTTGTCTTAATCTTTTTTGCCAAACAGGCTCTGGGCCAATCCTAGAAGGCCGCCGGCAGGTGAGGCGCCGCCGGCGGTCGAAGCGCCGCCAAGCAGTCCCCCCAGGGATCCCATAATACCGCCAAGAGCGCCGCCGGGCGCACCTTCGGGGTGACCCTGGAGCAATGGCAATAGTTGAGGCAGCAATTGCTGGACCAAGCCGGGGTCGACACCGGCTTTTCCGGCAACGGATGCCACCATACCTTCAATACCGCCTCCATCGGCTGTGTGCTGTAGAGCCCCGCCAAGTATGTTCTGGGCGTCTTGGGGGCTGACGCCCGCTTTGGCCGCCATGTCCTGAAGCGCCTGGCCGCCACCAATCTCTGAAAGTATCTTCTGGATGTCCATTATCCTGCCCTTTCTGCGTTTCCTTATTTCTCTCGTAACACTCGGCCCGGGCGCCGACAAGAAGTTGACCAACCCGGGCTGGTAATAAAGCTATGGCACGGTCGGGCAATTTAGGTCATTCTATGCTGCTTGCAGTTAAGAACGCCGGATAGCACCGGCTCAACCGGGAGAAAACATGCGCAACCTCGCTCTTATCGCCTTGCTTGGCCTGTCAATGGCCGGCGGCGCTTACGCTGCCCCAACCGATGCCGCCAAGCCCGCGGTCACGGCCGCGAAGCAGGCGGCCACCGCCGCGAAGCAAGCGGCCACGACCGCGAAGCAAACGGCTGCCGCCGCGAAGCAAACGACCACAACCGCGACGCAGGCGGCCATGACCGCGAAGCCGATGGCTTCCGCGGCCACGACCAAGACGATCTCCAGGGGCGGCGGCGTCAAGGCGGCGGACCGCACGCCGATCTCCAGGACCTGCTCGGCCCAGGCCGACACTAAGCAACTGCACGGCAAGGAACGCGCGAAATTCCGCGCCCAATGCATGAAGGGGTGACAGGCGCCAAGGAGTCCCGGGGCGGCGACGCCTCGGGGTTCCCCGAGCCGGCTTCAAGTCCGGGCGGCGCCCTGCGCCAGGGCCTCCCTGAGAGCCTCCAAGTGTAGCCAAGCGTCCTCCGCCTCGGCGAGGTCGCCTCTCGCCTTGTCCAGAGCTGCCGATGTTCTGGCGAAACCTCCGGGATCGCGACGGTAAAACTGGGGGTCGGCCAGGACCTGCTCCATTCGTGAGATGTCTTTGGGCAGTGCCGCCAGTCGTGCCTCAAGCTCGCCCAACCGGCGTTGGTCCTTAAAGCTTAGCTTGGCCGATGGGCCCGCAGACCTTGGCGCAGAGGCCTTTGTCCGGCGGACCGCCTGCGCCTCGGGTGCGCCGAGGAATCCGGGGTTCTGGGTCAGGAAATCCTTCCATCCGCCCGGCGTCTCGACCGCCTGGCCGCGGCCATCCAACGCAATGGTGGAGGTGGCTAGGCGATCGATGAAATCGCGGTCGTGGCTGACCAGGATCAGGGTGCCGGCGTAGTCGGCCAGCATCTCCTCCAGCAAGTCGAGGGTATCCATATCCAGCTCGTGGGTGGGCTCGTCCAGCACCAGAACATTGGACGGTCGCGCCAGGGCGCGGGCCAGCAGCAGCCGGTTGCGTTCGCCCCCCGAGAGACTGGTCACGGGCTGGCGCAGCTGATCGTCGCGGAACAGGAAGTCCTTGGCATAGGCGGCCACATGGCGCGGCTGGCCCTGGACCATCAACTGATCGCCGCCCAGGGGCGCCAGGGCGCTCCATAGGGTCATATCCTCGGTCAGGTCCGCCCGGGCCTGGTCCACATAGACGATGTCAAGGTTCGACCCGAGCCGCACCGATCCGGCGTCGGGCTCGATCTCGCCCAGCAGAATCTTGACCAGAGTGGTTTTGCCCGCTCCGTTCTGTCCCACGATAGCGACGCGATCGCCGCGCTGGATTCGCGTGGAAAAGCCCTGGATCAGAATGCGATCCCCATAGGCTTTGGCGACACCCTTGGCCTCGAGCACTCTTTTTCCGGACGGCGCTGTGGCGGCGGAGGCCAGGGTCATTTCGCCTCGCGACAGACGCAGACTTTCGGCCTTTTCGCCACGCATGGCGATCAGGCGGCGGCGACGGCCTTCGTTCCGGGCGCGGCGCGCGGTGACGCCGAAAGACAGCCAGTTCTGCTCCCGCTCGATGGCCTTGTCGAGCCGGCGGGCTTCCTCCGCCTCGGCGGCCGCATGTTTTTCCGCCCACGGTTCGAAGGCGGCGAATCCCTCATCCAGCCGGCGGACCTGGCGGCTCTCAAGCCAGAAGCAACGCTGAGTGACCCGCTCAAGGAATGCCCGGTCGTGGCTGACGATCAGGATGGACGAGCGGGCGCGGCCGATCAGGGTTTCAAGCCGCTCGATAGCGATGATGTCGAGGTGGTTGGTCGGCTCGTCAAGCAACAGGACATCAGGCTGTTCGGCGAAGGCCCTGGCCAGGGACGCCCGCCGCGCCTCGCCACCGGAAAGCCCGACCGGGACGCGGCCAGGGTCAAGCC
Organism: Caulobacteraceae bacterium; assembly: GCA_043742805.1. Lineage (GTDB taxonomy): Bacteria > Pseudomonadota > Alphaproteobacteria > Caulobacterales > Caulobacteraceae > Acaudatibacter. Next base: position 8,074 of record JAYTXV010000274.1, read on the forward strand.
CAAAGGACTCCAGCAGAGATTCAGCTTCGTACCGCGCCGCCCCACCCGCGGCGGCGAACTCCAGCAGGCTCGCTCCCTCCAGAAGCGGTTCCTGAGCTACCAAGGTCACCCTCAATCCCGGCGACAGGACACGATCGCCGTTGTCGGGCGCGGTCTGGCCGGCCAGGATGCGCAGCAGGGTCGATTTGCCGGCGCCGTTGCGCCCGACAAGACAGGCGCGGCCGCGGGCCTCGAGACCCAGATCGACGCCGTCGAACAGCCAGCGCGCCCCGTCCGCTAGGCGCACGTCGCGCAGGGCCAAGACAGGCGCCGCCATTTGTGTGATTCCATTCCCGCGCCAAGACCGCGCGCTGACTATCTTTTAAGAGAGTTTGTGGTCTAGACGAAGCCGCCATGCCCACCCAGCCTTTTTGGCGCGCCAAGACCCTGGAAATGATGAATCCCGCCGAGTGGGAAAGCCTCTGCGATGGTTGCGGTCTGTGCTGCCTGATTCGTTTCGAGGACGAGGATACTGGCGACATCACCCCTACCCGGGTGGCGTGCAAACTTTTCGACGGCGACAAGTGCCGGTGTTCGAACTACGGCCAGAGACGTCGGTATGTGCCCGACTGCATCAAGCTCACCCCGCATAATATCGAAAAGCTGCCCTGGATGCCCCTCAGCTGCGCCTATCGGCGCTTGCATGAAGGCAAGGATCTGCCGAGCTGGCACCCGCTGGTCACGGGACGGGCGGACAGCGTTCATGAGGCTGGTGTCTCGGTGCGCGGCCAGACGATCAGCGAAGCGACCCTGGACGATCCCGACGACGCCCTGCAATTCGCCGCGCCGGACTGGCTACGCGACCGAAGCAACGACTAGGCCGCTGGCCAAGCTCGGCCAGTGACGACCGTTGCACAATTACCACAAGACGCCCTTGCGTCCGTGGACCATTCGCTTAACTGAACAGACTGTGAGGCGCAGCGCCGCGGCGCCCCCGATACATCCGAGGACCAACGATTGGCGCAAGATCCTTATCTGGAACTAGGCGTTTCGCGCGCCGC
>JAYTXV010000275.1:0-7521 GCA_043742805.1 Caulobacteraceae bacterium
TGCCCATGGTCGAGCGGGTCTGATAGGTCGTGCCATCCGTCATCGTCACGGTGATGAAATGGTAGTCGGGATGGGTGTTCTGTTTCATGGCCTGTTCAACCCGACGCGGGAAGTGGACGCGCGTGCTAGAGATGGGAACGAAAAACCCGCCAATCGGCGGGCGTTCGCAAAGGCGGCCGTATACACGATCATGACGGAATTGAGCAAGGGTGAGCTGCAATGACCACGCCGGTCGATCCAAAAGGCGAGATCGCCACCGACGTTCCGGCGCGGCGGCGCGACCTGAGACCGCTGACGCGCCTGGCGCCGTTCATCGGCTCACATATCGCCGACGCGATCCTGGCGGGGATATTTCTGCTGGTCTCGTCGGCGGCAACCGTGGGTATGACCTTCGCCGTCCGCCTGATGGCCGACAAGGGTCTGGCCTCCCGTTCGGCGCCGATGATCAATCATGCCTTTCTGATCCTGGCCCTGGTGGCGGCCATCCTGGCCATCTCCACCGGCGGACGGTTCTATTTCATCACCAAGCTGGGCGAACGTGTGGTCGCAGACATCCGCGCCGCGCTCTACGGCCACGTCATGACCCTCGACCAAGCCTATTTTCTAAAGATTCGCACCGGCGAGGTGCTATCGCGGATGACCACCGACCTGGCCATCGTTGAAAGCATGGTCGGCGCGACGATTTCCGTGGCGCTGCGCAACGCCCTGACCGTAGTCGCCGCCCTGACCGTGCTGATCGTCGTCAATCCCGCCCTGACCGGCTTCGTGGTCCTGGTCGCAGCTCTGATCATCGCGCCGCTGTTCATCGTCGGCCGCCAGGTCCGTCGCCTGTCGGTGGCGGCGCAGGAACGGTTCGCGGACGCGGTCGGCTATGCCGGCGAAACGCTCGACGCTCTGGACACGGTGCAGGCGTTCGGACGCGAAAGCTCGGCCACCGCCCGTTTCCGGGCCGCGGTGGAGGCCGCCTTCCGGGTTTCCCTGGCCAGGATCGGGGCGCGGGCCGGCATGACCGTTCTGGTGATGATCCTGGTCGCCGGCGGCATCGGCCTGGTGCTGTGGCGCGCCTCCCTGGCCGCTTTCGTCGATCACACCATGACGCCGGGGGCGCTCCTACAATTCGTTCTGTTATCGGTGCTGGCCGCCGGCAGCACCGGCTCCCTGGGCGAGGCATGGGGCGACGTGCAGAAGACCTCCGGCGCCATGGCGCGGATTTCCGAGATCATGGACGCCACGCCTGCGATCGCCGCGCCGGCCCATCCTCGCCCATTGCCGACCCCGGCCCAGGGCGCGGTGTCGTTCGAAAATATCAGCTTCGCCTATCCCGGCCGGCCGGAACTGGCGGTCCTGAACGGCTTCGACCTCAGCGTCCGGCCAGGCGAGCGGGTCGCCCTGGTCGGCCCTTCCGGAGCTGGCAAGAGCACGGTGCTTCGCCTTCTGCTGCGGTTCTACGATCCCCAGTCGGGGGTCATTCGCCTGGATGGGGTGGACATCCGCGAGGCCGACCCCGCCGAGGTTCGCGCCCGAATGGCTTTGGTGGCGCAGGACGCGCCGCTGTTTTCCGGTTCGGCGGTGGAGAACCTGCGGTTTGGCCGCGAACAGGCCAGCGAGGCGGAACTGATAGCCGCCGCCCGGGCGGCCGAGGCCGACGGCTTCATCACCGCCCTGCCGGAGGGTTACCATACGGCTCTGGGCGAACGGGCCAAGACCCTTTCCGGCGGTCAGCGCCAGCGCGTGGCGATCGCGCGGGCCCTGGTCAGGGGCGCCCCGATCCTGCTGCTCGACGAGGCCACCAGCGCCCTGGACGCCGAGAACGAGCGTCTGGTCCAGCGCGCCCTGCACGACGCCATGGTCGGCCGCACCACGCTGGTCATCGCCCACCGGCTGGCGACGGTCCTGCACGCCGACCGTATCGTGGTGATGGACGAGGGGCGGGTGGTCGAGACCGGAACCCACGCCGAGCTGACCGTCCGCGGCGGTCTCTACGCCAGGCTGGCCAAGCTGCAGTTTGGCCTGGAGGCGGCCTAGGCGTCGTTGAGTTGCCAAGCGGTGAGATGTCGCCGCGACACCCGTGACCCTTCTTTCAAGCAGGTGGACCATGGACTGGACGTCCGGCTACCGCGCCGACATCGACTACACCTGCGGCTATCATGGCGATCCGGCGCCGCGCATGCGGTATCTGGAGTTCGGCAATGGCCAGGGCGTGACCGTCAACATCGCCGCCGCTCCCAGGCTGACGGACTAGATATCTGGCGATCCGCTTTCCGCGTCGCCCCGGAACGCCGCGCCCTCGTGGCAGAGCAGCCATTTCTTGCGGTGCAGGCCGCCGCCGTAACCGGTCAGCATGCCGTTGGCGCCGATCACCCGGTGGCACGGAACCACCAGGCCGATCGGGTTGGCGCCGTTGGCCAAGCCCACCGCGCGCACCGCCTTGGGCTTGCCGATACGAGTGGCCTGCTGAGCGTAGCTGACCGTGGTTCCCACGGAAATATCGCACAGGGCGCGCCAGCAACTCAGCTGAAAGTCTGTTCCTCGGGTGCGCCATTCGATGCGCTCGATGGCGTGAAGCTCGCCGTCGAAATAGGCGGTCAGGGCCTCGCGCACCGCGCCCGGCGCGACGCCCGTTTCACAGGGAACTGCGCCGTTGTAGCGGACCATCAGGCGCAGCCGGCGCGGCTCGTAGTCGGTCCAGTCGAAGGCGCGCAGATAGCCGGCCTCGTCCGTGGCCAGCATGGCTTCGCCGATCGGGGTGTCGAAACGATCGATGATCAGGCGTTCAGGCGGCTTGTCGATCATGGCGGTCTTTCGGTGGGTCTTTCAGGATCGCGGTGGCGGCCAGGGGATCGGGGATGACTTCGCCGCTCCACAGGTGCAGCGCCGCATAGGCTCGCCAGGGCCGCCAGGCCTCGGCGCGGTGTTGCAGGGCCTTGGCCGTGGGACGGACGCCGTCCGCGCCGGCCATCGCTCGCATCAGGCCGATGTCGCCAGTGGGAAAAGCGTCGGGCTCTCGCATCTGGCGCATGGCGACATAGTGCGCAGTCCATTCGCCGATACCGGGCAGGGATTTCAGCCGCGTGATGGCAGCACTTAGGTCGCCGGCAGGCTCGAAGATCGCGGGATCGGCGACCACGGCCTCGGCCAGGCCGCGCAGATAGCCGGACCGCGACCGCGGCATCGGCAGGACCGACAGATCGGCGGCCGCCAGGCGCTCGGCGCTGGGGAAGGTGTGGGTGAGGCCGGGGACAATCCCCGCCAGGGTCGGCGGCAAGGGCTCGCCCCAGTCTCGCACGATCCGCGACGCCAGGTTGGTCGCCGCGACCACGGTGATCTGCTGGCCGAGCACCGCCCGCACCGCCAGTTCAAGCCCGTCCCAGGCGCCGGGAACGCGCAGCCCCGGACGCGCCGCAACGCGCGGGGCCAGAGCGGGATCGCCGCTCAAGTGTTCGGCGATGGCCGCCGGATCGGCGGTCAGATCGAACACCCGCCGCACCCGGGCGATGATCGACGGTAGCGCCGCGAGCCTGGGAAAATGAATGGTCACCGAAAGTCGGTCCGGCTTGGCCGAGGGAGATACGGTCAACAGGCCGCGATCCCCGCCCAGAGCGATGGTCCGGGCGTAGGCGCCGGCGGACACCACTTCCACGCCCTGGATTGCCCGCATCGACAGGAATCCCACGATCCCTGCCCAGTCATAGGGGCCGCGGTAAGCTAGGTCGAGTTTAACACCGTCTTTCCCGGCCGAGGCCGCCCCGCTCAGACGTCGAAGCGCCGCGGGTGGCCGATCGAACAACGCCTGGAACGTCTGGTTGAAGCGCCGGACGCTCCCGAAGCCCGACGCCAGGGCCACCTCGGCCATCGGCAGGCAGGTCTCGTGGATCAGTTGCTTGGCCAGCAACACCCGCCGGGTCTGGGCCACCGACACCGGCGACGCCCCCAGATGCTGATGGAACAATCGCCGAAGCTGCCGCTGGCCCACGCCAAGACGGGTCGCCAGGCCCTCAACGTCGTCGTCATCTAGAGCACCCGCCTCGATCAGGCCCAGCGCGCGCGACACCGTGTTTGACGTTCCCCGCCAAGCGCCGAGATCGGGCAAGGATTCCGGCCGACACCGCAGGCAAGGGCGATAGCCCGCCGCCTGGGCCGCTGTGGCGGTGGCGTAGAAGGTGACGTTCTCGCGCCTGGGGGTGCGGGCCGGACAGATCGGCCGGCAATAAATTCCCGTGGTCCGCACCGCCACGAACAACCGTCCGTCGAACCGGGAGTCCCGCGTCAGCAGAATGCGATAACAGGCGTCGTCATCCATATCCATGCCGTGATCATGAGCGCGCCCTGCGGCCCTGTCTCGCGGTTTTCGGACTCGGTCGTCGGGGTTTGAGTTTGGTGGGGGTTTGAGTTTGGTGGGGCCTTAGCCGCGCTTCTCGGGCGCGGCGTCGGCGCGGGCCCGGGCGATCGGTGCGGCCAGATCACCCGCCACCGCGTCGACGTCGGCCGCGAACAGGGCCGCCAGCAACCGACGCGTGTCGCCATGCCGATACGGCGGTGGTGGGAAGGGCTGGGCGCCGCCCGTCGTCCAGGCCTGAACACCGTATCCCGCCGCATGGGCGTCGGCGATCACCGAGGTCGGCGGATCGATCTTGGTGGTCGTCAGGTCGAGCAGCCGGTCGGCGGCGATCGCCACCACCTCGGACCGGGTCCGGCCTGCCCTCAGAACCGCCGGCGACAGGGCGTCCAGCCCTCGCGACCCGATGAACAGCACCCGGCGCACCCGCGCCAGGCCGCCGATCGTCGCCAACGCGTCCCCGTCCTCGCTCATCACCCACATCGCCGCCGCCGGCGAATCATAGCCCGCCACGCGGATCGCGCCGGCCAGACGCGGTTCCAGCGCCAGGTCGCGGGCGGCGAAATAAGCCGGATGCAGCAAACCCGCCTGAACGCCCACCACGCGGGCGTTGGCGACGCTTCCGGCTCGGGCGATGGCGACCAGTTCCTCGAATGTCAGGATCGCACGGCCCGCATCACCCTTGGCCCCGCCGCGACGCTTTGTGCCTGGGACGCCCCGCGCCAAGGTCTTCAATTCACCCAGCGTGAAGTCTTCCGCGAACCAGCCGGTCCGTTCGCGCCCCTCGACCACGCGGGTTTGCCGGCGGTCGGCGAACTCCGGCCGCGTCGCGATATCGGTGCCGGTCGAAAGCTCGTGATCGGCAACCGCCACCAAAGCCCCGTCCTTGGTCGGCGCGAACCAGGCCGCGATCACATCGGCCCCGGCCTGGATCGCCAGCTCATAGGCGCCTTTGGTTCCTTCGGGGATGTCGGCCGCCCCGCCGCCGGTGGCGATCACCAAAGACCGGAGGGCCAGCGCCCTCGCGGGGCCGCCGAGGGTCCAGGCCAGCGGCAGGGACAAAGCGAGAGCTGAGAACTGGCGACGGTTCCGGATCATGGCGACAGACTACCGGTCTTCCCGGCGCGGCCCAAATTCTCAAGGCGCCGGCGAATGAAAATTCCGCTCGGAAATCCCAATGGCCGTATAGAGTTGAAACTTCGCGCCATGAGAGGCGCTGCCGCGTGGGGCGACGGTGAGCATGGTGGTCAGTATCCTTCTCGGCGGTCTCACCGTCCTGGCCGCAGTCTATGTCATCGTCCTGGGCCGGATCGCGCTACGCAAGGGGCTGGGATTAGCCATGCCCAGCCTGGAGGGTGTAGCCCTTGGCGCGGTGACCAATTTCTTCGATACCCTGGGCATCGGCTCTTTCGCCCCGACCACCGCTTGGATCAGGCTGCGCAAGATGGTTCCCGACAGCTATGTGCCGGCCGTGCTCAACGCCGGCCACGGACTGCCGACGATCGTGGAAGCCCTGATCTTCATCAATCTGGTCAAGGTGGACCCCTGGCTGCTGGCCGCCTGTATCGCCGCGTCGGTGATGGGCGCCGCGGTAGGCGCCCCGATCGTTCTGCGCCTGCCGCTGCGCGCGGTGCAGGCGGTGGTCGGTTTGGCGCTGCTGTTCGCGGCGGCGGCTTTCGTCGCCAAGAACCTTGATCTGATGCCGGGCGGGGGGGCGGCGCTCAGCCTGCCGCCCGCCCTGTTCGCCGTGGCGGTGGGCGGCTATTTCCTGTTTGGGGCTCTGATGACCTGCGGCATCGGCTTGTTCGCTCCATCGCTGGTGCTTTTGCCCCTGCTGGGCATGAGTCCGGCGGCGTCTTTTCCGATGATGATGGGGGCCTGCGCGTTCCTGATGCCGGTCAGCGGCTTTCGGTTCCTGAATTCCGAGCGGATCGATGTCCGATTGGTCATCGCGATCACGCTGGGCGGTATCCCGGCGGTGCTGATCGCCGCGCTGCTGGTGAAGTCCCTGGACCTTGGCGTCCTGCGCTGGTGCGTGGTTGTGGTGGTGGTCTATACGGCGATCATGCTGCTGCGCTCGGCGCTGAAACCGGAGAGCGCCACGGTGGAAGCGGCCATCGCCTGACCTGATCAGGCCGCCGCCTTCAGCCGCTCCAGCAGTTGGCCATGCAATACTGAATTGCCGCAGCAGACAGAGCCGGTGGCCAGAGGATCGGCGGCGCCGTCGGCGTCGGTCACCACGCCGCCGGCCTCGGTGACGATCAACAGGCCCGCCGCCATGTCCCAGGGCTTGAGGTCGCGTTCCCAGAAGCCGTCGAACCGTCCCGCCGCCACCCAGGCGAGGTCCAGGGCCGCGGCCCCGAAGCGGCGCACGCCCGATACCCGCTGGCTGACCTGATGCAGTTCCTTGAGGAACCGGCCGTGCTGGCCGTGACCCATGAACGGGATGCCGGTGGCGAACACCGCCTCCTCGAACCGGGCGCGGGCAGCGACCCGCAGGCGTCGGTCGTTCAGATAAGCGCCCTTGCCCCGCTCGGTCCAGAACAGGTCGGAATTGGCCGGGTTGTAGGTGACGCCGGCGACGATCTGGCCCTCGCGCCGGAGGGCGATGTTGATCGCGAAGTGTGGCATGGCGTGCAGGAAGTTGGTGGTGCCGTCCAACGGATCGACGATCCAGGTGTGGGTCTTGTCGGTGCCCTCGATCATCCCCCGCTCTTCACCGAGGAACCCATAGCCGGGCCGGGCCCGGGTCAGCTCCTCGAAGATGGTCTGTTCGGCCTTGAGGTCGGCGGCCGAGACATAGTCGGCCGCGCCCTTCTTGGAGACCTGCAGCTCGGCGACCTCGCCGAAATCCCGCGCCAGGGCGCGCCCGGCCTTGCGGGCGGCGTCGAGCATTACTTTGATCAGGGCGGAGACGGGAGCGGTCACTGGGCGGCTAGTCCGCACGCCGCATGTATTCGCCGGTCTCGGTGGAGACCAGGATGCGCTCGCCGACATCCATATAGGGCGGGATCATGATCCGCATGCCGTTGGAGGCGACCGCCGGTTTGTAGGATCCCGACGCGGTCTGGCCCTTGATGGTCGCTTCGGCCTCGATGATTTCCAGTACGACGCTATCGGGCAGGGCGATGCCGATTGGACGCTCCTCGTGGAGTTGCAGTTTCACGATCATGCCATCATGGAGA
>JAYTXV010000276.1:0-10775 GCA_043742805.1 Caulobacteraceae bacterium
AACACTCCAAAAATTCGTCTCGGTCCACGCCTCAGTTCATAACCACTTCAGCCAGGAGCGACATCTCGTCAGCCGCCAAATCTACAAACAGAGACGCGCTGCCTCACTGGCCGCGTGGCGGGCAGTCATGGCCTAAGCCCCGCATGGGTTTGGGCTTCCTGCGCCCAACCGGAGACAAGTTGCCATTGGACTGACAGCACCCTCCGGGCGCCATCAAAAGCCCGGTTGAAGGCCGCCCAGGCCATGGCGGCAGGGGTCACAGATCGCCTTTGGTCGATGGAAGACATTGCCAATCTGATCGAAGCCCGCGCTCCGAAAGCGGCGGTTGGCGCGCATGGTCCGCGTGGCTCCTACAGAGCGAAAGATTTGGCAAACTGAGACACTACGGCTTCTACGATATGGTTGCGCGGACTGCCGACTTTTGTCATTGTGGCTCCCAATTGTGCAACGAACTTCTGTTTTTGGCGCGCCAAAACGGAAAACTCGAGCCGCCGAGGACAGGGAGACACAGGGCGATGACGCTGGTCAATCGGATGGACGACCCGGTCGTCCCCACCTCCTGCGACAAGATCAATTTTCTGGATCCCGAGATTCAGGAATGCCCCTACCCCGCCTACAGGCTGCTGCGCGAAGAAGCTCCGGTGTGGCGCGACCCGACCACCGGCATGTACACCATCACGCGCTACGACGACCTGCGGGGTGTGCTGCTCGACACCGAGAACTTCCCGAGCGAACGGCCACGGGGGAAGGGCCAGTTCGACGACGCGCGGGCTAAGAAGATTCATGACCTCTACCTGGAGAAGGGCTGGCTGCCCGGCGCGACGCTGGCGGCCCGTGACGATCCTAACCACAAGCAGATGCGGTCGATGTTCGACCACGCGTTCCGAGCCAGCAAGATCAAGATGATGGATCCCTGGGTCGAGGCGCTCGCCTATCGCCTGGTGGACGCCTTCATCGGCGATGGGGAATGCGACTGGGTGAAGGCCATGGCCGTTCCACTGCCGCTGATTGTCATCGGCAAGCAGATGGGCGTGCCCGAAGCCGACATCTGGCGGATCAAGGCCTGGACCGACGCCTGGGTCCAGCGCCTGGGCATGATGCAGACCGAGGCGGAGGCGATCTGGTCCACGGAGATGGAGATCGAGGCGCAACACTATTTCCAGAAGATCTTCGACCGCGTGCGCACTCGACCCGACGACACCCTGATCTCCGACATGGTCAACACCGTCATTCCCGAGTGGGGCCGGGCGCTGACGGACGAAGAGCTGCACGCCGAGATGATGGCCGACACCTTCGTCGGCGGCTCCGAAACCAGCACTAACGCCCTGTCGGCAGGCATCATGCTGCTGGGACGGGACCGGCGGGCCTGGGAGACCCTGAAGTCAGATCCCGACAAATACCTGCGCATCTTCATCGAAGAGGTTCTGCGGCTGGAATCGCCGGTCCAGGGCCTGTTCCGGGTGGCGAGGCGCGACATCGAGATGCACGGGGTGACCATTCCCGCCGGCGCGATCATCAACACGCGCTACGCCGCCGCCAACCGCGACGAGCGGCATTTTCCAGAACCTGAACGGCTCGACCTCACGCGCCGCAACGCCGCCAGTCACCTGGCGTTCGGCTCGGGCGTGCACCACTGCCTGGGCGCGCCCCTGGCCAGGCGCGAACTCTACTGGGGCTTCCGCGCCTTCATCGACCGGGTGGACGACTTCGAGCTCGCGGCGGATCGCAACCTGCTGCGTCACGCGCCCAACTTCGCTCTGCGCGCGCTGAAGGAACTGCGCATCACCTTCACGAGGCGGCCATGACCGATGTCGAGGCGGAACTGGCGGCCCTGCGGTGCGAGATCGAACGGTTCAAGGCCCGCGACAGCATCGTACAGCAGCTCACCCGCTACGGGCGCGGTCAGGAGTGGCTGGACGTGAGCTTGATGAACGAGGTGTTCTGGGAAGACGCCGCCATCGATTTCGGCTTCTTCAAGGGCGTTTGGCGTGACTACCGCCCCATGCTGATGGAGATCGAGCGTGCGTCGGACGGGACCTACCACATGACCACAGCCCCGCAGATCGAGTTCGACGGCGACGACCGAGCCTATGTGGAGTGCTACGGTTTGGCCGGCGGGCGCAATGGCGCCAACACCCAGATCTACGGCGGACGATATGTGCACATCTTCGAGCGGCGTGACGGCGTATGGAAGAGCGCCAGCTGCACCTACGTGATGGACTGGACGCTCAAGCAGACCGAAGACGCCGCGGCCTCGGATGCGCTCACCGGGATCAACAGAATAACCGACCGCTCCCCGGGCAACCCGCTGTTCCGCCGCATGGGCCAAGACGCGACGGGTTAGGCGGACCCGCTGCCCAGCAGGAGCCCCCCGCCATCGGCTACCAGCAGCTGCCCGGTTAGATGGCGCGATGCGTCGGAAGCAAAAAAGAGAGCTATGGCGGCGATATCGGCTGGTTCGCCCATCCGGCGTAGAGGCGCGCGCTCCAGCGCGCGGGCGATCATCGTCGGATCGTGGTTGCGGATCATGTCCGTGCGGGTGACGCTAGGCGCGATGGTGTTCACCCGGATGTTCCGCAGGCCCCACCGCACCGCCAGTTGCCGCGCCAAGTGGTTTTCCGCCGCCTTCGACACCGCATATGGCGCTTCGGTTAGCGTGCCAACCAAGCTGGCAGTGGAGGAGAGCAGGACCATGGACCCGCCGCCGCCGTCGCCCACCGGGATTTCATATACTAGCGGCACCTCGGCCTGCCGTTGGATTTCTGAGCAGCCGGTCAGTCGCGGAGGAGATAGAGCCGGGTTATGCGGGTGGTCTGGATGGCTCAGCCTATCGCCAGCTTCACGTAAGTGTCATGGTAGTAACCCATGCCGTGCATATGGAAATGCTCCTCGCCCGGGGCGTTGTGGATCACATCCTCCATGGCCCAGATTCCCCTGGCCCTGGCCTCGCCGGTAATCTCTATCTCGCCTATGTGGCCGTGGTGAACAGCGACCAGAGATGTCACCGCGTCGGGGGCGAACACGCGGGAAAGGCCCTCCAGTCCTTGGTATCCATGCATCGATAGTAGCGGGCCTTGAGCTGGCGGATGTCCTCGATCGCCAGCAGGCGCTCCACGTCATTCATCGACACACCCTCTCGTTCTCGTTCTTGGATCAGGCGGATGGATAGGCCGCGCCGCGCATCATGGCCAACACCCCTTCGCTCTCGGCGAACCCGGCCTGCGCCGACGGGCCGAAAGCCGCGAGGACCGTGTCGAAACGGCTCGCCACCAGCGGCCGATAGTCCCCGTGGGTAAAGACGAAGAGCTCGTTGTTCACGATGGCCCGAATGACACGCCCGGCGACGGCTTCGGGCGCCATGCCGACCGCCTGACTATCGCCGACCAGGGGCGTCGCCACCACCCCGGGGTAGAGAACCGACACGCCGATGCGCTCGGGCGCCAGCTCCATGCGCAATGCTTCGCCCAGCGCACCGACACCGAATTTGGTGACCGCATAGTCGCCGATGGCGCTGGGCGCGAGCATGCCGGCCATGGAGGCGGTCAGGACGAAGTGGCCGCCCTCGCCGTGTTCTCGCAGGAGAGGCGCGGTCGCCTGGACGGTGTTGAACACGCCGGTGAGGTTGATGGCCACGATGCGGTCCCAGGCCTCGGGCCGCATGGTCGACAGCGAGGCGCCCGCGGGGGCGATACCGGCGTTGGCGCAGACGATATTCAGGGCTGTGAAGCCCCGGACGCGCTCCATGGCCACGCGCAAAGCGGCGCGGTCCGTCACATCGAGTTCGAGGGCCAGCACCGGAGCACCGGCGGCGGTCAGCTCGGCGGCCGCCGCCGTCAGGGTCCCGGCGTCGCGGTCGCAGAGTACGACCCGCATGCCCCGTTCGACAAAGGCACGCGCCAGGGCCAGGCCGATGCCGCTGGCCCCGCCGGTGACGAGCGCCCCGCGGCCAGCGAACTCAACCATCCCGATCCCTCACAAGTGCCGCGTGATCTGCAGGGTCACCTCGCGAGGCGGGTAAAAATAGGCGTCCAGATCGCCCGGATTGCCAAGCGGCTTGTTGGCATATGGATCGGCGTGGATGGCGTCGGTGAGATTGGTGCCCATCAGCGCCATCTCCCGCTTGCGGTCCTGGTCATACAGCTTCAGCGACGCATTCATCAGGATTTGCCCTCGAGTGAAGGACATGCCGTCGGCGTGGTAGATCTGGACGCCTGGAACCCCGGCGTTGAGTTGTTCGAGGTCGGTGGTGTTGTACCGCTGGAGCGGCTCGGCGTTCATCACGCTGGCCACCACCGGCACGTCGATCAGGCGCTCCGCAGTCTTTCGGGCGGTCACGGTCACCTCTTCCAGCGAAACACCCATGTCAGGTTTCGGGGCGGCGGAGGCGGAAGACGCGTCAGCCGCGACCGCCATACCGCCTAGCCCGGCCGAAAGGGCCGTGATCAGGACGATACTGGATGATGGCCGGAACAATCCGGGCGGTGGAAACGACACGCTAGTCTTGGCCGCCAAAACATCCCGCATCGATTTTACCTCACCCTTTTTTGGCGCCGACTTCTTTGATCAGCGTCTTTCCAGAGTTTCCGGGATTTGTCCGGGCTTTCTGTCAGAACAAGCCTATTCCTCCATGAAACCAAGTCAAGCGGGTTAGCCTCCAAAAACAGAACGCATTGCAGTTGGCCGGCCCGGCTGGATCTATGGCCCGCTGGCTGCTCGCGCGTTTTTCCCTTGCATTTGCCGGAATGCGCCTCGAGCCTACCCAAGGGTAGCGCTTCGTCTTCTTGGCGATCCGGCCGCGGCTCTGCTCCGTCCACATCCAGAAATTGAATCATACCCCAAAGCCTGACGGAATCCCCGCCAACAGACTTTCAAAACGGCCTTAAAGGTGTCGCAGGTAATCCACAGTTCCCCTGGCGAGCGGAAACCACCGGAGTCTATCGACGGCTAGGTGATGCGCTAGTGCGTGGCGAACTTGGGCCGGGCGTTCTTCATGGCCCGGGCTGGGTCACCGCAGGCGATGGAGGCTTCCTGCCCGGCCATGGCGTAGCCCATGCGGAAGTGCGGGCCTATGCCGAACCCGAGGTGGCCGGCTTTGCCGTCCTTGTATTTGCCCGAGCGGTTCTCGCGGCCCATGTGCAGGCCGTCGCGGTTGCCGGCGCCCGGAGAGAGGATGATACGCGCGCCCTTGGGGATGACCTCGCCGTGCAGCGGAATCTCGCGCTGGGCCTAGCGGAAATGGGCATGCACCACGGCATCGTAGCGCATCATCTTCGTGAAGACGTTGCTCCATAGCTCCGGGTCAGCCAGCACCTCCGGGAACACGTCAGGGCGCGTGTAGAGTATGCGATACCAAATGTTGGCGATCGCCTTGTCGGTGGTGTCGCAGCCCGCGGCCAGCAGCAGGGCGACGAAGCCCTTGATCTCGACGGTCTCCATGCGCTTGCCGCCGAGTTCCCCCACGGCGATGCGCGACAGCAGGTATTCCCCGGGCGCCTTATGGCGCGCGCCGATGATCGGGTCGATGAAGTCCCACATCTCGTTGCGGGCCCCGAGGCCGCGCGCCAGGTGCTCCCCACCGAAGCCCTGGCCGGCGACGACGTTGCGCATCCAGCGGTGTTGCGCGCTGTTGCCGTATCCGAGGATGTTGGGGCCGAAGATGTGCTGGCGGCCGAACTCGTAGGGGCCATTGAGATCGTAAACCGCGCGATAGAAGCTTTGGCTGTCCAGGAACGCCGCCTCGATGTCCTTGTAGCGGGAGAGGTTCCGGCGATTGTGGAAGCGATCGCGCAACACCGGTTTATCGTCGCGCAGGCCCTTATAAATATCGGAGGAGTTCTTCTGAAACTCAGGGCCGTTGAATTCCCGCGGATCGGTGGAGCGGCTCAGGGTGGCGTTGGCATCGGGCATTTCACCTCCTGGGGTGATCGGCTGCGGATGGCCCACGATCCGCCGCGTTTCCTTATCTAAAATACGACCGCGTAATGGTTTTTGGCTCAAGCCGGCCCATGCTCAGTCGCGGACGTATAACTTGGATGGTTGGCGGACCTACCAGAAGAGAGCCAGGGGGCCGTGAGCACGTCTGGGCTAAGCCCCGCAGTCAAAACCATCCACCCGACGCTTTCCATTGGCCGACGAGGGCCAGCGGTCGTTACCTCTCCCGGTCCGCGCGGCGTGAAGATGTCTCGGGCGTGTTCGTTCGGTCCATCGGCGCATTTGAGTAACGCTCCGATTCTGGTGAGCGCCGGGCCTAGCGCGATCGGTCGTAGCCGGTGGCGCGCAGCAGCTTCATAAGCGCGGCCTCGAGGCGGGCATGGGTTGCGCCGCGCGTGAACCCGCGGGCGACGATCAGGAAAGCGACCTTGATCCCCGTCGCCAGGTCCTCGTCGACGACCCGGCCCTGCGCCCAGTCGTGCAGCACCACGAGGCGCTGATTGGCCAGAAAACCCATTATCTGCTCGGCGGTCAGGCCAGGCATGACGTCGCCGTCGCGCATGGCTTTCTGCAGCCACGGTATCTGGCCCGCCGCGGCCGTTGCGGTCTCCTGGATGACCTTGTAGATTCGCCCGTCGAGCGTACCAGAAAAATACAGGCCGGCGTACTGACGCGCATAGGGCTTGTTGGCCAGGACCGCCTCGCAGGCCAAGTCCGTGGCCAGCAGCAGGGCGGGGATGCTCGTCGCCTGGCGGGCCCGCCTCACCGGGAGCCCTTCATAGTAATCCTGGATCGCCGCCGCGATCAGGCCTTCCTTGTCTCCATAGGTGGCGTAGATCGTGGTTACCGAGACGTTGGCGCGGCTCCCCAACTCGCGGATCGCAAAGCCGTCCGGGCCGCCCTCGGCGATCATCTGCTTGGCCGCCTCCAGCATGCGCCGCCGGCGCTCCAGCATGGGGTCGCTGATATAACGTCCCCGCCTCAGGCGCGGATTGCCCTCGGTTGGCGCGACCCCCGTGGAGGCGAGGTCAAGGACGGTGTCCTTGACCGCCTCGTTCAAGGTGTCGAGGCAGGTGGCGTGGCGCGCTGGCGTCTTCATAACCCCCATTATGAAACTTCCGAAAGCGTATCGCGAGTCGCTGTTCACCGGAATACAAGCGGCGCGCCCGCGACGGGTTGCCGCGCCGCCATCGCACGGGCGGCGAGCCGATTGGCGCGATCGCGCAGAATGCCTATCGTTAAGGCGAGGACGGCTCGCTTTCGCGGGCCTAAACAAGGGACGGCCCTCCATGTCGGTGCTTGAACTCTTCAGGCTGGACGGCCGGGTCGCGGTGGTCACTGGCAGCGACAAGGGCGCTAGGCGGGGGATTGCGCTGAGCCTGGCGGAAGCGGGCGCCGACGTGGCGGTGGCGGCGGAAATCCGCGCCCTGGGCCGTCGCGCCGCGGCCTAGGTGGTTGACGTCACCGTGGCGGGCGAAGTCGACCAGCTGGCCGAAACGGTCGCCGCCGAGTTCGGCTCGCCAAACGTCTGGGTGAACAACGCCGGCGGCCTGCCCGACGCCACGCCGCGCTACCTGACCCGCACGCCCGCGGGCCGGTGAACGCCCAGATGGATCTCAATCTCACGGCGGTGTGGGCCGGCGCCGTGGCCGCCGCCCGAGACATGGCGGCCGGCGGGGCGATGATCAACACCTCGTCGCGGGCCGCCCAAGGCGGTCACGTCAAGAATGGCCCCGATGCCGCGGCGAAGGCGGCGGTGAACAGCCTGACCCAGACCCTGGCCCGTTATCGGACGCCGGCGGACATCGGGGCGGCGGCGGTTTTCCTGGCGTCTCCGGCGGCGCCTGAACGGCTGGCGCGGGCGCCGGGGTCATTCGGGCGCGACGGTCAGGCGGACCCCGTCGAGATCCTCGTCGCATTGCAGCTGGCAGGACAGGCGGGAGGTGGGCCGATAGGCCGTCGTCGTGTCGAGCATCTCCGTCTCCAGCTCGGACCGCGGCGGTAGCCGGGGGAGCCATGCCGCATCGACATAGACGTGGCAGGTGGCGCACGCGCAGGCGCCGCCGCACTCCGCCCGGACCGCGAGGCCCGCGTCGCGCAGGATCTCCATCATCGTCCAGCGCTCGCGGCCCGCCAGGATGTGTTCGGAGCCGTCAAGGTCGGTGGCGATGATGTTCATCGGGCAGCTTTCACGCGACACCCAGCTTCTTTTGCAGGCTGAGCGACGAGGTGGTGTAGGAAAAGCGCAGCTTTTCCGTGGGGCGGGCGATATGGAACGCCGCCTGGGCCATTAGCGCGGCCTCGTGGAAGCCCGACAGCATCAGCTTCAGTTTGCCCGGATAGGCGTTGATGTCCCCGATGGCGAAGATGCCGGGCGTCTCGGTCTCGAAGCGCGCAGTATCGACCGGGATCAGGTTCTCGCGCAGGTTCAGCCCGAACTCGGCGATCGGCCCAAGCTTGCTGGTCAGGCCGAAGAACGGCAGGAAGGCGTCGGCGGCGATGTGGATGTCGTCCGGCCCGGATCCGGACAGGGTCACGCGCTCCAGCCGGCCGTCAGCGCCGTGCAGCGCCTGGACGCCGCCTTGGTGGAAGGTGATCTGGCCCTTGGCGACCAGGGCGCGCATCTGGTTGACGCTGTGCTGGGCCGCGCGGAAACCGTCGCGGTGGTGAACCAGGGTAAGGCTGCCGACGACGGGCGCGAGGCTGAGCGTCCAGTCCAGCGCGCTGTCGCCTCCTCCGGCGATGACCACGCGCTTACCGCGAAAGTCCTCGATCCGGCGGACCGCATAGTGGACCGACGTGCCCTCGAACGCCTCGATACCGCCGATCGGCGGCCGTTTGGGCACGAAGCTGCCGTTGCCAGCAGCGATGACCACGGCGTGGGCGATGATCCGGGCGCCCGTGTTGGTGGTCAGGCTCCAGCGGCCGTCGTCCAGACGAGCCAGCGCCGAGGCCATCTGGCCAAGGTGAAACGTCGGCTTGAACGGCCTGATCTGCTGCATCAGCCGGTCGGTCAGTTCCTGTCCCGTGACGATCGGCAGGCCCGGAATGTCGTAGATGGGCTTTTCGGGGTAGAGCTCCGTGCATTGCCCGCCGGGTCGGTCGAGGATGTCCACCAGGTGGGCGTCCAGGTCCAGCAGGCCCAGTTCGAAAACGGCGAACAGGCCTGTCGGCCCGGCTCCGACGATGACGACGTCGGTTTCGATCGGCGGGTCAATGGCGGGCTCGGCGGGGTTCACGCTAGCGATCTCCATCCCGGGCGGGCGATCAATTCCGCGCGAAGGCTGGGCGTTGCGGCGCCAATTGCGCAATGTGTTTGCCTTTTTAGGGAGCCGCTCGGCGGCTTGTCAATACCGCCCTTGCCAGGCTTTGCCGGCCTCTTTGTTGTGGGAACGCGTTCTGGTATTCCAGGATTCCCATGGCGAGCAGAGACGGAATTCATGACCTATGTGATCACCAGCGGGTGCATCGACGTGAAAGATCAATCGTGCGTGGCGGTTTGCCCCGTGGATTGCATCTACGTCGAGCGCGACGACCGGATGTGCTACATTCACCCAGACGAGTGCATCAACTGTTCGGTCTGCGTCGAGGCCTGTCCGGTCGCCGCCATCCAGGAGCAGAACGACCTCTCGGAAGAAAACTTGCCGTTCCTGGGGGTGAACGCGGATTGGTTCGTCGACAAGGCCAGGACTCGCGCGATGGTCAACAGGCTGAAGGCGCAGGGTTGAGATTTGGCTAAGGACGACTTGGGCTAAGGACGACTTGGCGACTTGCTACGCGACCTATAACGCATTCTATAATTGGTGCGGGGAAGCCAGCGGTCGTACGAGCCGCGTCAGCAGGAGGCGGTCCGCGGGTCGGCCTCAAGGAAAGGTCGCCCTGGTCACCGGCGCGGCGCAAGACCCGGGCCAGGCCTTCGCCGAGCGGCTGGCCGCCGAAGGGGCGGACGTCGCCCTCTGCGATATACGGCCCGACATGGCCGATGTGGGAGAGGCGATCCACCGGCGCGCCGGTAGCAGGGTCATTGCCAAGGTGTTCGACATCGCGCCGCAGGACACCTGCGAGCGCTTTATGACCGAGACAGCGGTGGCGTTAGACGGTGTCGACATCCTGGTCAACAACGCCGCAGTCTGGCGCTCCACCCCGGTCACCGATCCCTGGGAAAAGTCGCTGGAAGACTCCGACGTGGAGATGGACGTCAACGTCAAGGCAATGATGATTATGAGCCGGCTCTGCGTTCCCGATATGACAGGGCGGGGGTGCGGCGACATCGTCAACATCAGCACCGACTATGTGCTTTCCCGCCGCCGGAGATCCGTTCCAATTTCATAGATCCGGCTGACATCGCGCGGTTGCTGATCGACCTGCTGAAAGACGGGCGGACCGGAGAGAACATCGGCGT
The DNA here is from genome assembly GCA_043742805.1 of Caulobacteraceae bacterium. GTDB lineage: Bacteria > Pseudomonadota > Alphaproteobacteria > Caulobacterales > Caulobacteraceae > Acaudatibacter. Next base: position 10,334 of record JAYTXV010000276.1, read on the forward strand.
CTGGGCCGGGCAGCCCATCGAGCTCAGCCCGCGCAAGCGTCTGGAACGTGCGCATTCGCGAGCGGACCGATTTCACCGGCCAGCCTCTGCGCGACTTCGGCCCGCCGCCTTGGCGAGACGCCCGGGAGCCGGTGGAGCATCTGGCCATTAGACGGCCCGCCGGAGGCTAAAAGCGCTACGCGTTGCGGTTTCTTGACCTTTTTGAGGGAACCGGCTAGGACGGAATCAGGAGACGCCTATGACCCAATCCTGTCCTTTTGCCCAGACCCTGGAGCGGGCGGTCAGCGGCGACGCGGAGCCGATCAAGTCCGCCTCGGACTTCCCGCTGATGCCGGTCGGGCAAGCCTGCGACATGGGTCGCGCCGCCGATGGCGCGCCGCTGATCGACCCAAGACTCTTTGACAGTCTTGAGTTCTTCCGCAATCCCTATCCCTATTACCGG
>JAYTXV010000277.1:0-4420 GCA_043742805.1 Caulobacteraceae bacterium
CGCCCAGGATCAGGATCACCCCGATCAGCAGACCAACGAATAGCGTGCCATGTGTCGGCAGAGTGCCCGCCGTCGGTTCGAGCTTGGGCTTGATCACCAGGCCACCGGCGATGGCCAGCACGGGCACCGCATAACCGAAGCGGCCCAGCCACATGGCGATCGCCATAGTCACGTTCCAGTATTGGTTTGCCCCCAGGCCTCCGAACGCCGAGCCATTGTTTCCGGTCGCCGAGGTGTAGGCGTAGAGCATCTCAGACAGGCCATGCGGCCCGGTCGTCGAAACTGTTTTCAAGGCGATGGGCAGGACGGCGGCGACGGCGGCGAAGATCAGGATTGAGGCGGTGAGGACCAGCACCGACAGCATGGCCAGCTTCATTTCGCGGGCCTCGATCTTCTTGCCGAGGTATTCGGGGGTTCGACCAACCATCAGACCGGCGACGAACACCGCCACCAACGCCATCACTATCATGCCGTATAGCCCAGACCCGACCCCGCCGGGCAACATCTCCCCGAGTTGCATCATGAACATGGCGATGCCACCGCCAAGAGGCGTGAAGCTCTCATGCCAGCCATTGATCGCGCCGCAGGACGCGCCGGTGGTCATGGCGGCAAACACCGAAGTCGACGGGGCGCCGAAACGAACCTCCTTGCCCTCCATATTGGGCGAAGACTGAACATGCGCGGCCATCAGGGCCGGAGTCGGCTGAGTTTCAGCCCAATAGATGCCGCCGGCCGCGCCGCCGACCATGATAGTCATGACCACGACCAGGGCCCGCGCCTCCTTGCGAAGACCGACCACCCGGCCAAAGGCGACCACGCAGGCGAATGCCAAAACGTTCATGCTGACCATCGAGATCAGATTGGTGATCGCGCTTGGATTCTCGAATGGGTGGGAGGAATTGGCGTTGAAAAAGCCCCCGCCATTGGTGCCCAGTTGCTTGATGGCTTCCTGGCTGGCGATCGGCCCCAGGGCGATCGACTGTTTAGCGCCCTCGATGGTGTGGGCGTCGACATGCGCCAGCAGCGACTGCGGCACCCCGAGCGCGGCGAAAGCGAAAGCCACCACGATGGAAAGCGGCAGCAGGATATAGAAATTGATCCGGAACATATCTGTCCAGAAGTTGCCCAGAGTCTCGCCACGATTGGCCGCGAATGCCCGCGCCAAAGCCGCGGCGACGGCGATGCCGGCGGCGGCCGAGACGAAGTTCTGAACTGTGAGCCCCGCCATCTGCGAAAAGTGGCTGACGGCCGATTCGCCAGAGTAGAACTGCCAGTTGGTGTTGGTGACAAAGCTTACGGCGGTATTGAACGCCAGATCGGGCGCCATACCCGGAAAGCCCTGGGGATTGAGCGGCAGGCCACCCTGTAACCGCAGGATCGCATACAGAAAAACAAAACCGACGGCGCTGAACGCCAGGAACGACATCGTATAGGCTACCCAGCCCTGACCCTTGCCAGGCTTCAGCCCCATCAAGAGATTGTAGAAGCGCTCGACGGGGCCGAGCACGGGATCGAGCCAGGTGCGGCCACCTTCCCAGACACGCGCTATATAGATGCCGAGCGGCCAGCCGAGGGCCACGGCGAGGCCGATCGTCAAGGCGATCTCAGCCCACCCTTGAATGTTCATAGGAGGATATCCGGTTGAGTTCAGAATTTGTCGGGGCGCACGAGTGCCGCCAGCATGTAGACCGAGACCGCGATGGCGCCGGCCACGTAGAGGATGGTCACCACCACGGCTACACCCGCTTCAGAAGGACGGCGTAGAGGCCAAAGACGCCGAACAGCGCCAACCCCGTGACAATAAAAATGAAGTCCATGACGGCCTCTCTGTTAAACCCAGAATGCACATTAGGACGGGGCCGCCTAAAGGATCGTCGCCTAAGGCGGACCTGGACCATAAAGGACTTATAAACAGGCCCATCGCCGCAGAAGGAAATAGCATGCCAAGCTTTCGGGACATTGTCTACTTGGTCGATGGCCCCCTAGCGGTGATCACCCTCAACCGCCCCGCCTATCGCAACGCCCAGAGCTATCGAATGCTGGACGAGATCGATCAGGCCTTCGCCCTGGCCAAGACCGACCAGAACGTTCGGGTGGTGATCGTGCGCGGGGCTGGAGGGGTGTTCTCCACCGGCCATGATCTGGGAACGGCCGATGCGCTAGACTATCGCCGCGCGCTGGGCGCCAAGCCCGGCATCGAGACCTACGACCAGTTCAAGAGGTATAACTTGGATCTGCTGATCGCCTGGCGGAACTTTCCCAAGCCGACGATCGCCATGGTCGAGGGCTATTGTATCTATGCTGGCTGGATGCTGGCCGCCGCGATGGACGTGGTGTTCGCGGCCGATGACGCCGAGTTCCTGGCCGGGTTCGTGGAATATATGTCGATCCCCTGGGATATCGGCGTCCGCAGGGCCAAGGAACTGTGTTTCGAGAGCCGGTTCATTTCGGCGGCGGAGGCCCGCGAATATGGGCTGGTGAACCGCGTGACGGCTCCGGCCGATCTTGAGTGCGAAACCTATGCCTGGGCTAGGCGGGTGGCGGAAAACAGCCCGGAAGCTCTACGCTTTGCCAAGATCCAGATGAACAAGGCCCAGGACGCCCAGGGCTTCATCCAGGCGCTGGAGGATTCGCTGGGCGACTATCAGGCGATGATGCACCTGCCCGGACTTGAGATGCTAGTTCCCGGCGAGAAGCGGCTGGCGACGGTCGACCTGGCGGTGCGCGGCAAGCGCGGCGATCGGTTCGGACTGTAACGACGGCGCCAGCGTCTAGACGAGGACCCCGCCGCCAAGGTCCGGGCGCATCTGCTCGAAGCGACCAAGTGCCTGCGAATCGAGACGCGCGGTGATCGAGAGCGCGCCGTCGATGTCATGGCGATCGGTCACGCGACCGTGGCGGTAAAGCCAGGCCAGGGCCTCACCGTCGTCGGCGGTAAGCTGAAAAATCCGTTCCGGATCGTCGTCGATCAGGGCCGCTATGCGATCGATCAGGGCCGGCGCCCCCTCTCCCGTCAGCGAGGAAATAGTCACGGCCCGTTCCCGCGCGGCGCGTTCCTCCAGATCCTCTCGTTGGTCAGCAGTCAGCAGGTCGGCCTTGTTCCACACTTCCAGGATCCGCCTGCCCTCGTCGCGCTTGATGCCGATCTCTTCCAGCACCGCCGACACATCCTGGCTCTGGGCCTCGGAGTCGCGGGTGGCGATGTCTCGAACATGCAGGATGACATCGGCCTCGCGCACCTCGTCCAGGGTGGCGCGGAACGCTTCGACCAGTTCGTGCGGCAGGTCGGAGATGAAACCAACGGTGTCGGACAGAATAACGGAGCGACCATTGGGCAGTGGGAGTTGGCGCAGGGTCGGGTCGAGGGTGGCGAACAGCATCGACTTGGCGAGAACGTCCGACTTGGTCAGCCGATTGAACAGAGTGGACTTGCCGGCGTTCGTATAGCCGACCAGAGCGATGATCGGGAACGGAACCCGCTTGCGTCTCTGGCGCTGCAGCGATCGCGTGCGGCGCACATCCGCCAATTCAGCCTTCAACTTGACGATCCGATCGACCAGCAGGCGCCGGTCAGCCTCGATCTGGGTTTCGCCGGGACCGCCCATGAAGCCGAAGCCGCCGCGCTGACGTTCAAGGTGGGTCCAGGTGCGCACCAGCCGCGAGCGTTCGTAGTCCAGGCGGGCAAGCTCGACCTGAAGGCGCCCCTCGCCCGTGCGTGCGCGACGGGCGAAGATTTCCAGGATCAGTCCGGTCCGGTCGATGACCTTGACCTGCCAAGCGCGTTCGAGGTTGCGTTGTTGCACCGGCGACAGCGCGTCGTCGACGACTATGACATCCGCGTCCAGTTCGCGGCGAATCTCGGCGATTTCCTCGACCTTCCCCGAGCCGAACAGGCTGGCGGGCGATATGGTCCTGAGGCCGACGATCAAGGCGTCTCGAACTTCAAGATCCAGGGCGACCGCCAATCCGACGGCTTCCTCAAGCCGTTCTTCCGGCGTCCGCGCGCTTATCGCCCGGGGCCGCACGGCGTGAATAACCAGCGCGCCCTGGGGCGGCGCCCGGTGATCGATCAATGCGTTCTTCAATCGTCCTCGTTGTCGTTGTCGTCCATGGGCGGTTCGTAAAGCTGAACCGGGCCGGCGGGCATGATGGTCGAGATGGCGTGTTTATAGACCAGCTGGGCCTGGCCGTCGCGTCGCAGCAGCACACAGAAATTATCGAACCAGCTGACCACGCCCTGAAGCTTGACGCCATTGACCAGGAAGATGGTCAGGGGAGTGCGGGTTTTACGGACACTGTTAAGGAAGGTGTCCTGCAGATTCTGTTTCTTATCATTCGACATGGGCTTAAGCCCCTTTTTTAAGGTTTGGGCGCCATCGGAACCTCGGGGTCCGCGGCGTCAAGTCATGCGGCTTTCTCG
>JAYTXV010000278.1:0-4655 GCA_043742805.1 Caulobacteraceae bacterium
GGCTCGGCCGGCTATCTGCTGTCGACCTTCCTGGTCGAGCGCACCAACCAACGCACCGACCGGTGGGGTGGTTCGTTCGAGAACCGCATGCGCTTTCCAGTCGAGGTGGTGCGCCGCGTGCGCGAGGCCGTCGGCCCCGACTTCATCGTCGTCTTCCGCATCGCGGCCATGGACATGCTGGAGGGCGGCATGGCCTGGGACGAGGTCGTCACCTTGGGCAAAGCGGTCGAGGCGGCGGGCGTCACCATCGTCAGCACCCACTTCTGCTGGCACGAGGCGCCGGTGCCGACCATCGCCACCATGGTGCCGCGCGCCGCCTTCACCCAGGTCACCGGACGACTGCGCGCGGCGCTGAGCGTGCCGCTTATCACCAGCAACCGGATCAACATGCCGCATGTGGCCGAGGAGGTGCTGGCGCGCGGCGACGCCGACCTGGTCTCGATGGCCCGGCCGATGCTGGCCGACCCCGACCTGGTGAAGAAGGCGCTCGAGGGCCGCGAGGACGAGATCAACACCTGCATCGCCTGTAACCAGGCCTGCCTCGACCATACTTTCACCGGCAAATTGACCAGCTGCCTCGTCAATCCGCGTGCCTGCAACGAGACCGAGCTGGTCTATGCGCCGGCGGCCCAGGCCAGGCGGCTGGCGGTGGTCGGCGCGGGTCCGGCGGGTCTCAGCTATGCTGTCACCGCCGCCCAGCGCGGCCATAAGATCACCCTGTTCGACGCAGCCGGCGAGATTGGAGGCCAGTTCAACCTGGCCAAGCGCATCCCCGGCAAGGAGGAGTTCGAGGAGACACTCCGCTATTACCGCCGGATGATCGAGGTGCTAGGGATCGAGCTTCGCCTCGACACCCGGGCCGACGCCGCCGCGCTGAAGGCCGAGGGATTCGACGAGGTGGTGGTGGCCACCGGCATCGCGCCGCGCCTGCCCCAGGTGCCGGGTATCGATCACCCCAAGGTGGTCAGCTATATCGACGCGATCATGGGCCGCCGCGAGATCGGCCAGCGGGTGGCGATCATGGGCGCGGGCGGCATCGGCTTCGACGTGGCCGAACTGATCACCCATTCGGGAACCTCGGGCGCGCTGGATATCGATGTGTTCGCCAAGGAGTGGGGCATCGACTTCAAGAACCATCCGCGCGGCGGGGTCACAGGCGTGGTTTCGCAAGTGGCGACCTCGGGCCGCGAGGTGACCCTGATGCAGCGCAAGTCGGATCCCATGGGCAAGACCCTCGGCAAGACCACCGGCTGGACCCATCGGGCCACTTTGCGGCGGCGCGGCGTGCGGATGGTCGGGGGAGTGGAATATCTGGAGATCAACGACGCGGGTCTGCATGTGCGGGTCGGTGGCGAGGACCGCCTGTTCGAGGTCGATACGGTTATCGTCTGCACCGGCCAGGAACCTCTGCGGGCCCTGTATGACGCGTTGATCGCCGACGGGGTCAAGGCCAGCCTGGTGGGCGGGGCGTTCGAGACGATGGAGCTCGACGCCAAGCGAGCGATCGACCAGGCGACACGGATGGCCGTCGCGGCCTGACGCCGGGCGCCGCCGATGACGTGCGAACCCGTGTCGCCTGCCATGCCAGCCGCCTTACCGACAGCTTCGGCAATCTGGTCACAAGGGTCATGGCGCCGACCGGATAGCGGTTACAGGAGCGCCTCGCACTGGCGCATGATCAGCATCTTCATCGAGGCCAGGAACGGCGCGGGATCATGTTCGGGACGCTGGCTCAGCCAACCGATCACGGCGAGGCCGCGGATCAGCAGGAACATCGGGATCAAGGCCTCGATCTGCGCGTCCAGGGCTCGCGCCGAGCTGTAGCCGGCCAGCAGCGCGGCCTGAACTTCGGCGAAGTTGGGCTCCGGCTGGACATGGAAAATCGCCACCGCAAGATCATAGGCGTGCCAGCCGAAAGCCGCGTCGTCGAAATCGATCACGGCCAGCCGGTCGCCCGACACCAGGACGTTGCCCGGGTGCAGGTCGGCGTGGATCAGGCTGAAGACCGACCGATCCCTTCCCAGGCGATCCAGGGCGGGGGCGATCTTGAGCCGGGCGGCCAGGGCCAGCGATTGTTCCGAGGCGGACAGAAGCGGGCTTTCCCAGAACCGGCCCCACCACGGCGCCTCGCCCATCAATCCGTCGGTGTCCAGGGCGTGGCGGGTGAAGCCGGTCGGCGGCGCCCAGGCGCCAGCCTGATTGTGCAGAGCCGCCGCCGCGGCGCCCAGCTGGCGGAACCATCCAGGCGCCTCGGACGGACCCGCGCGCTCCAACAGGTCAGCCAGACGCTCGCCCTCGATCCAACGGGTCAGGCCCGCATAGCGGGTCTCCCGGGTTTCCGGTATGTCGACCGGGATGAACCAGGCTCCGTCTCGCGCCCTGAGAGCGACCGGCGCGCCGATCCCGGCCGCCGACAAGGCGCCGGTCCAGTCCCGCTCGGAATTTAGTGCGTCCAGGTCGTGGTAGCCGGGCCGATGCAACCTGAGAACGTGGACTCCGCCGTCCCGGCCGTCGGTGACGCGGAAGGTGACGTTTTCCGAAATCCATACCGGGGTTAGGGCGGTGGGCTCGACAGGGAAGCGCCGAACGGCCTCCCATGCCGCCGACATATAGCGTTCGGCGGCTGAGACCCTAGCCATGGAGGTCGTCGACCACCGCGTCGAAGGCGGTCAGGAAGGCGGCGGCGTCTTCTTCCGAGAACACCAGGGGCGGCCGGATCTTCACCACATTGCGGTGGACGCCGGCGTTGCTGGTCAGAAAACCCTCGTCCTTCAGCCGGTTGACGACTTCGACGGCCTGCTCCTGATCTGGCTCTCCAGCAGCGTCGATCATCTCGACACCGATGAACAGGCCCACGCCGCGGACATCGCCGATGGCGGCCCAGCGATGTTTCCGGCTCTCCAGCGCGGTCTTCAGCGCCAACCCGACCGCCGCGGCGTTTTCGATCAGCCCCTCTTCCTCGATGACGTCGAGCACCGCCATCCCGACCGCCGCCTGCAACGGGCTGGAGGCGAAGGTGTTGAAATAGCGCGTGTGCCGCCGAAACATCTCCACCAGCGCCCGGCTGGCCGCGGTGGCGGCGAGCGGCAGGCCGGCGCCCATCGGCTTGCCGGTGACGACGATGTCGGGGGTGAAGCCGGTGACGCCATAGCCCCACCACTGGCCCGACCGACCATATCCGGCCTGGACCTCGTCGGCGATCACCAGGCCCCCCGCCGCGCGCACCCGTTCGGCCGCCCGGGCCATGAAGCCGGGCGGAACGTCGGGTAAGCCCTCGTTGGCGAAGATCGAGCAGACGATCAGGGCCGCCACGCCCGCGCCGGACGTTTCAAGCTTTTGAATGGCGACATCCAGGCTGCCCAGATAGGCGCCGGCCAGAGCCTCGCCGGCCAGGTCGGGCGCGATGGGCCGATAGGTCCGGGGGAAGGCGAAAGCGGCGACATCGGGGTATGTCACCGCCCGGCCGCCAAGGCTGGTCAGGCTTCCGACCAGATCGTTATTGCCGTGATAGGTGGCGTCGGTGCAGAGAATCCCCTGCCGGCCGGTGGCGATGCGGGCCATCCGCAGGGCGATCTCATTGGCCTCGGTGCCGCTGCAACTGAACACCACGCTCTCGATCGCTGGGCCGTGCAGGGCGGCGAGGCGCTCGGCGAAGGCCACCACCCCCTCGTGCAGATAGCGGCTGTGAACGTTGAGGGTGGCCTGTTGCCGGGCCATCGCCTCGGCAACCCGGGGGTGGGCGTGTCCCACGCACGGCACGTTGTTGTACATGTCGACATAGCGCCGGCCGTCGGCGTCGAACAGATCGACACCTTCGCCGCGCACGATGTGCAGAGGCGTTCGGTAGAACAACGGCGCGCCCGCCCCCAACGCGCGATCGCGGCGTTCCATCAGGGTGGCGTTGGGCATGGCGCGTCTCCGACGGTCGAAGCCCGCTTATAGCGTCAAATGAAAAGAGGCCGGGAGAGACTTTCGTCTCGCCCGGCCTCGATCGAAAGTATGGCGCGGACCGAAGCCCGCGCCATACTGGTTCAGCGGAACTTGTAGTTGAACGTCGCGCCGTAGCTGGCAGGCATGCCGGTATAGCGGAGCAGCACGTCATTCACGTGATAGGCCCCAGTCCAATACCACTTGTTGGTGACGTTGCGGCCCCAGATCTGGAAGCCCCAGTTGCCATGCGTGACCCCCAGACGCAGATCGACGAGCACATAGCCGGGCACGGCCAGCGGATCGTTGGGGTGATTGGTCGAGCAGGGACCGACCGGGGTCGCCGAGGTGGCGCCAGAGCAGGTCAGGTAGGTGAACTTCTGCGTCGCGGGGTTGTAGCCCGGCAGCGGGGTTGCTCCGGCATAGAAGGCAGGGGTTGGCGAGGGGTTGACGAAACCGGTGTTGGTCGAGGAGACAAAGCTGATGGCTCCGCCGAAATACATCTTGAAGTCATTGTGAACCACCCAATCGTATTCGCCATCCACCGATCCCTGCCAGGCCGGAGCAGACGGGAAGGCTTGGTGGGTGAAGTCAGCGTATTCACTGTAGGGGTCGAAGTTATAGTAGTGACCAGGGATGCATTTGATATAGCCGGGCAACGCCGGGTTCTTCTGCGCCGGCGGCGGCGCGAATCCGTCGGTGGCGGAACCATCGCACTTCGTGTTGGA
>JAYTXV010000279.1:0-5012 GCA_043742805.1 Caulobacteraceae bacterium
CGATCCAGACGCCGTCGCCGGCCACGTCCGCCGCCGCCAATGACGCCCCGGCCGAGGTGACCATGCGCCACATGCGCCCTGCCCGGTTTGACACCACCCAGCGCTATATCCGTCAGGGCGAGCAGTGGCACTGTCAAGGCAACCGAGTATATGCCTTTCTTACGCCGTATCCGGCGTGCTGCGCAGCTGAAAAAGACAGCGAAATCAGAGTGAGTTCGTGCGCTAGGCTCAAGTAGAACGTAGTAGAATCCTTTGCCTGGCCAGTGCTCCGCCACGCGCTCCACCTTCCACCTACCCGAAGCAAGCTTGCTGCTGATCATGGCCGTCGACCACCTGCTCGACATGGGCCACAGCGCCACCAAAGTGGCCGGCAACAGCGTTACCGCGACGGTGATCGCCAAATGGGAAGGGAAGTGGGGAGATAGGGCACCCATAAACTGTAAAGACACTTGAAAACGAACACCAAGGGTTGTCATGTGTAAATAATTAGCGTTCACATTAATTAATACGGAAATATTCGGGGGCGCATGAAATGGAAGTCGATAACTATGGCGTGGCCGGCGTCGATGGCGCTGCTGGAAGGTCGCCAGGGGGGCTTGGATCCCGCGGCGGAGCTGGGGGCGGCGCAAGTGCTCTCGCCAATTCATCGACAGATGCTAGCAATATCGCCAATGCAGTCGGTGGAAACGGCGGAAATGGCGGGTCAGGGGCGGCCGGTGTTTTTTCGGGCTCTATCTACATTTCTCGGGGTGGCGCTGCAGGGGGAGGAGGCGCGGGCGGAGCGGCGACCGCGACGAGTCAAACCTTGGCCAGCGACCCATCGTCTACTAGTGCGTCAGCAGTCTCCACAGGCGGCAACGGCGGCGCCGCTGGTGGTGTCGGCCTTGGGGCTCCAAATGGAGCGCCGGCCAAGAGCGGAGTGGGGGGCGCCGCCGCGGCAACCGCCAACGACGTCAATGCGACCGGTAATGGCGGGGCTACCGCGACGGCTTCGGGCGGAGCCGGCGGACCGACCAACCCGGATGATTTGATCACAGTCGGCGGCGGAGCGGCGGGCGGCGCGGCAAATGCCATCGCCAACGCAGTAGGTGCGGGCTTAGGCGCTTCCGCCGAAGCCGACGTATCCGACTACGGTGGCGCGGGTGGCGCGAGCCGTGGAGCGGAGATGCTCGCGGGTTCAGGTGCTCGCGTCAATGCGAACAACGCGGCCTCAGGAACGACCAACGGCGGCTATCTCTTTTTGCGACAAGACGCCACGGGCGGCGCAGCGGGCGCTTCCGACGGCGGCATCGCTGGAACGGCTGGCTCGGCGACCTCGGTCCTAAGCGTTAACGATGCGACAAGTCTCATGATTACAGCGTACTCTGATACGTTGGGTGGCAGGGGCGGAGATGGATACGGAGGTAGTGCCGGCTCGGTAGGCGGCTCGGCGAACGCATCGCTCGCGGTCTCCGCTTTGAAAGACGTGCGCAGCGGCGCCTATGCAGCTGGGGGCATGGGCGGCGCGACCCTTGGCAGCGGCAACGGCGCTGCGGGAGGGAACGCTAGGGCCTCGGCGACGGCTAGCGGCGAAAGCGCGTTCATCTATGCCGAAGCGACGGGTGGCGCCGGCGGCACGGGCGAGGGTGTTGGCAACACGGGCGGAGGGGGCGGCGGCGCGCGTGCAACGGCCAAAGGAGTAGCGTCGCAGTTCTTGTCAAATACGATGGCACAGGCGGTCGGCGGCGCCGGAGGTGCAGGCCTTTTTGGCGCGGATGGTGGTGTAGGCGCCTCGATCAACCTGGCGAACGCCGTGTCCGGCGCTGCGGCGGTCGGGTTCCAAGCTAGCCAATACGCGTCTGGTGGGGCCGGCGGCCAGAGCACCGGCGGTAATGGTGGTGCCGGGGGCGGAGTGTCCTCAAGTTTGACCATCGCCGATTTCAATGCCGCTACACCAAGCACTCAACTGAGCGGATCCGCCGGCGCCTCTGGAGGCGCTGGCGGATCCAGCTACGGCTCGCAGACAGGCGCGACCGCGAACGGCGGCTCTGGCGGCAACGCCACGGCCATATCCACCGTACGAGGTGCGCACGATGTAACTGCCACCGCCGACGCATTTGCCGGCGGAGGTGGCCTATCGGCGTCCGGCGCCGCTGGCGCTCTAGGCGCGGCAACTGCCCTCGCAGTCGCGAGCACCACGTCTCAATCTCCCGCCGACGCAAGCCGTACGTTTCAACTTGCTGAGGCCCAAGCTCTGGCTATTGGTCGCTTGGGATTATTTCAAGCGACGGCCTCGACCACCCGGAAAAAGGGGACTCTCATCGGGCAAGTTTTCGCGACTGCCGGAGGGGCGGTGGATGGTCAGGAATACTCACTCGCGGCGGTTTCGATCGGCGCACCACTTTATGGGTCTCTTGTTACAGGCTATCAAGCGATCGCGGCGGTGGACGGTTCGCCAGACGCCGCGAGTGTCGCGTCAACCCTTGCGGCCAATCCGCATATCGCTGGAGCTTTCGGCGCCGCGCCGACAGTCTTTGGCATAGGCGAACTAGGTGGTGGTTATTCGATCGGCGGTTCAAGCATACAGACCACCCGCGCGGAAACCGATGTGACTCTGGATCTCACGCAACTTAGTTCTCGGCAGAATCTGGTTGTAGGGTTCTACGCACCCTACGCTTCAGGGACCGGAGTCACCAGCGTGACCTTCGATCTCTACGCCAACGAAGTGGATGTGCTCAGCAAGTCATTCACAAGCGCCACTGCGGCTCAGACCTGGTTTACCGACAACGCCGTGACCGTTGGATCTCTGGCGTCTGGCCCGCTTTCGCTCAAGACCCTCACTTTAAAAGCCGTGCTGACCGTCAGCAGCCAATCTGCGGGCTCAGATTTTTATGGGGTGCTGATCACCGGCCAATCAACCGCGGTCAGTAGTCCAAGTAAGCTTGCGCAGGTGATGGCAGGCTTTGGGAGGGGAGTGGGAGGGCTAGAAACCGCTCCAACCTTACTAAGCCATTCTATCCAACCGTGGCTTGCGGCAGGGCACATCGGCCACACTTGATCTAGGATCGAATCACCTCCGGGAGGCCGGACTGTTGCTGATCCTAGCTGTCGCCCACCTGCTCGGGCACTGTCAAGGCAACCGAGTATAGCCCTTTTTTACGCCGGATCCGGAGTGGTGCGCAGCTAAAAAAGACAGCGAAATCAGCGTCCGTTCCAGCGCGACGCAGAAGTAAAAGGTAGCAAAACCCGTTGCCTTGACAGTGCTGTCGCGAACGGTCTTGAGCCCCGGGCCAGAAACGCGCCGTTGGCCCGGCGCCGGATCAGCACCTGGAAACGGACGCCCGGAATGCCTGGAGCAGGGTCGATTCTACCCATAGCGCTCCTCGCGGGAGGCCTTTGCTCTCAGACTGCGCGGAGTAGATACTGGGATTGGAATCGGTCCGACGAGCGAACGACGTCGATGATCTCAAAGCGCGCTTTCACGAGCATTGATTCGATCAGCCACGTGAAGGTCGAGTACTCGTCTCGGACGTGGTCCTCCAATTCAGCTCTGCTCCATTCGCCTTCCACCTCCTCCCCGCCGGAAGCACACCACCCCTCGATGCGGTCCAAAGCCTCCTCAAGCGGGAAGTCGTAAATCACGTCCCAGAGCCGGAAGACCCCGCCCACTCGAAGCATCGCACGAACGCGCTGGAACGTCACCGCCTTCCAAAAGTCCGGCAGGTGGTGGAGGGCGAAGCGCGAGTACACGAAGTCTACCGGATCGGCCCGATGTACGTAGCTCAAGAAACCGGCCCGCACCAATTCCACATTGTCCAGCCGCCGCGCCGCCAGCTTCTCGCTCAGAAGGTGGAGCATCGGCGGCGAGACATCCACAGCGAACACCCTCGCGCAGTGTGCCGCAGCGGCGATTGTAAACTGTCCCGTACCGGGACCGAACTCAATGACGGTTGATCCGACGCCAAGTCCAAAGCAAGACAGAAGCGCGATTTCAGTGTCTGCCTGCGCGTCCATCTTGGCGTCGTATCGAGCGACATGGGAAGGATCGAGGTTTTCACGCCCCGCAGTTCCTAACTCGTCAGGGAACCAGTTTGGGGGCCGCAACAATCCTCCGTCCATGGCCGTCAACTCCTTCCGCCATCTTCATCTTATGCAATGTGAATCCGTACGTCGACAGGGAGGCCATGACCTCCACGAACGGGACGCTGTTTTTCAGCCTCGCCAGCGCCGGCGGGACTCAAGTGTCAGATTATGACCACTAGGCTGGCTTCAGGGAGGCGGACTATCTTCTATAGTGTCAGCCGCCCAGCACATTCAGAATAATTCCCAATTGGTTGATCTGGACGGCAGCGGCTTGCGGGCTTCCATCATGATCAGCTTGGCCTTAATAGCGTGGCTTCTTACCTCCGCATTCCACCTAAGCATGCGATCAAAATGGCGTGGCGCTGTTTTGGCGTTATTCATCTTTGGAGGTGGCGTTGTGCTGGACGGCTTAATCGAACCTCCAATGACTGTGAAATATATGGCGTCACGTGGATACAGTCGGTGTCCCTCCCGTGACCACCATGTTGGAAATGGGAAAAGCCGCGTCTGGTTTGACGATTACGCTCTGTCTCAGGAAGCATGTTCGGCCGGACTGTCGAGCGAGCATTGTCAGCTGAAATGCACCGCCCGGTAAAGATGCAAGCGTAGGCTGGCGTAATGGCCCGCCAGAAGAAGTCCCCTGATGACCCGTTTCGCTGGTTCGCCCCCTCGCCGGAGGTGATCCGGTTGGTCGTCATGATTTACGTTCGCTATCCGCTGTCACTGAGGAACGTCGAGGACCTGCTGTTCGAGCGCGGCATCGACATCTGCCACAAGACGGTGCGGAAGTGGTGGAATCGCTTCGGCCCGATGTTCGCCGCTGAGATCCGCAGGAAGCGGGTCAACGCCATGCGGGCCCACACCCATTGGCGCTGGCATCTGGACGAGGTCTAGGTGAAGATCAACGGCGAGATGCACTACCTCTGGCGCGGCGTTGATCATGAGGGTGA
>JAYTXV010000280.1:0-12923 GCA_043742805.1 Caulobacteraceae bacterium
CTCCAGGATGGTTTGCAGCGAAGCGGTGCGATGGCCGAATGGCGACAGGGTGATCAGCATGCGCCCGGTGTTGAGCGTCGTGTTAACGCCATCGACACCGATGAAACTGGTCAGGCTGGCGACATCCGGATCCTTGAGCAGCTCGGACGCCACCTTTTGCTGCACGGCGGCCATGCCCGAATAGGACACGCTCTGGCCGGTCTGGGTGACGCCTTGTACCAGGCCGGTATCCTGGGTGGGAAACAGCCCCTTTGGGATCAATAGGAACAGCCCCACCGTGACCACCAAAGTGACCAGGGCGGTGATCAGGGTCGCGCCCTGTCTGTCCAGCACCCAGATCAGCGCCCGGTCATAGCGGTCGACCACCCAGTCCAGCATCGCCTTGGACCGCCTGCCAAAGGCGCTGTCTTCCACTTTGTCGTGGGTCTTCAGCCACCGGGCCGACAGCGTCGGCACCAGGGTCAGGGACACCACCGCCGAAATCACGATCGTAACCGCCAGGGTGATCGCGAACTCCCGAAACAGCCGGCCCACGACATCGCCCATGAACAGCAATGGAATCAGCACGGCGATCAGCGAAACCGTCAATGAGATGATCGTGAACCCAATCTGCTGGGCGCCCTTGAGCGCCGCGGCCATGGGTTCCTCCCCGGCTTCTATGTATCGTGAGATATTCTCAATCATCACGATCGCATCGTCGACGACGAAGCCGGTGGCGATGGTCAGCGCCATCAGCGTCAGGTTGTTGAGGGAGAAGTGCAGCTGATACATCACCGCGAAGGTGC
Source organism: Caulobacteraceae bacterium (assembly GCA_043742805.1). Taxonomy (GTDB): domain Bacteria; phylum Pseudomonadota; class Alphaproteobacteria; order Caulobacterales; family Caulobacteraceae; genus Acaudatibacter. The sequence goes on from JAYTXV010000280.1 coordinate 786, forward strand.
CGACGAGCGAGAGCGGTACGGCGACACTGGCGATCAGGGTGGCCGGCAGGCTGCGCAGGAACACAAAGATCACCGCCACCACCAGCGCGACGCTGAGCATCAGTTCGAATTCCACGTCGGTGACCGAAGCCCGGATGCCGGTCGTGCGGTCGGACACCACTTTCACGTCGATACCAGGAGGCAGGCCGGTCTGGAGATCGGGCAGGGCCGCCTTGATCCTATCCACCGTGCTGATGACGTTCGCTCCGGGCTGGCGCTGCACATTGAGCAGAACGGCCGGGGTGCGATTGAACCAGGCGCCCAGCTCGGTGTTCTCGGCCCCGGCGACCACATCGGCGACGTCAGTGAGCCTGACCGGAGCGCCGTTGCGGTAGGCGACGATCTGATGAGCGTATTCGTCGGTGGTCAGCAACTGGTCGTTGGCGTCGATGGCGTAGGAGCGGGTGGGGCCATCGAAATTGCCCTTCGCGCCATTGGCGTTGGCGGAGGCGATCGCGGAACTGAGCTGGGATAGGGAAAGTCCATAGGACGCTAGCCGCTGGGTATTGGCCTGGATCCGCACCGCCGGCTTCTGGCCGCCGCTGACCGATACCAGACCCACCCCCGGAAGCTGGGAAATCTTCTGGCCCAGCTGCTGGTTGCCGGCGCTCTCGACATCGGTGAGTGGAACACTCTTGGAACTCAGGGCGAGGGTCAGCACCGGCGCGTCGGCCGGATTGACCTTGGCGTAGACCGGCGGTGCGGGCAGGTCGGTCGGCAGCAGGGCTGTCGCCGCGTTGATCGAGGCCTGGACCTCCTGTTCGGCCACATCCAGGCCAAGGCCCAGGCCGAACTGCAGCGTGACCACCGATGAGCCGCTCGAACTGACCGACGACATCCGGTTCAGCTCGGACATTTGACCGAACTGAACCTCAAGCGGCGCGGTGACCGTGGTCGCCATCACCTCGGGGCTGGCTCCCGGATAGGAGGTCGAGACCTGGATGGTGGGGTAGTCCACCTCGGGCAGCGCCGAGAGCGGCAGGAAGCGGAACGCCACGATACCCGCCAGCAGGATCGCGGCCATCAGCAGCGAGGTCGCCACCGGCCGTTCGATGAAGGGGCGGGAGGGATTCACGGCCGCGAGAACCGGGACTTCACATCCACGATCGGCATGGCTTCAATGGGCGGCCTCATCCAGCCGCCGGCGCCGGGCCGGCCGGGCCGCTTCCCCGATGATGGCGCATTGCGCCCGCCGTTCCACCCGCGGGACCCTTGGCGTCGCCCGGCCCGGAACGTGGGAGCACGACCTTGGAGCCTTCGCGCAGACGATCGCCCCCGTCGGTGATCACGGTCTCGCCCGCTCTGAGGCCCGACACGATCGAGACCGTTTCGGCCGTGCCGGGGCCGACCGAGACGGGCCGGGCCTTGACGGTCTTGTCTGGCTGGAGAACCCAGACAAAGTCACCCTGGGGACCGTGACGAGTCGCGGTGGTGGGCACGATGATCTGGTCCTGGAGCGTGTCCACCAACAGCACCACGCTGACGAATTGATTGGGAAACCGCGCGCTGTCGGTGTTGGGGAAAACGGCCTTGGCCTTGACCGTGCCGGTGGTGGTGTCGATCTCATTGTCCAGGGTTGCCAGGGTTCCCTGGGCGAGGACCGCGCCGCCGGCGCGATCGTAGGCGGTCACAGCCAGGCCCGTTCCCGCCCTGCGCTGCGCAACCGGGCCGATGGCGCCTTCAGGAATCGTGAAAACCACCGTCATCGGGGTGATCTGGGTGACGATGGCCAGCGGCGTGGCCTGGTTGGCGGTGATCTGGTTGCCGGCGTCGACCTGGCGCAGGCCGACACGTCCGGACACCGGCGACAGGATGTGCGTGAAGGAAAGGTTGAGATTGGCGTTGGCCACCGAGCCTAGATCGGCGCTGACCGTCGCCTCATCCTGGCGAACCAGATCCGTCTGGGTGTCATAGGTCTGGCCGGAAATCGAGTCCTGGGCGTGTAGCGTCCGGTATCGTGTCAGGTCGACCTTGGCGGTCTCCAGCAGCGCCTGATCGTGCAGCAGTTGCCCCCGCGCCTGTTGCAGGGCGACCTGGAACGGGCGGGGGTCGATCACGGCCAGCAACTGGCCCTTACGCACCATCTGGCCCTCGGTGAAAGCGACCTTGTCGAGCATGCCCGAGACCCGGGCGGAGACATTGATCGTGGCCACGGGCGTCACGGTCCCGAGCGCACTGACCTGAATCGGGATCGGCCCGAGACTGGCGGTCGCCACGCCGACGGTGGTCAGCGGCCCTCCCCCAGGACCGGCGGAACCGCCTTGTCCCCGGTGTCCAGGGCCACCACCGGGCGGTCCCCCGCCGGATTGGGTGGAGCGGGCGCAGAACGAAAGCACCATGGCCAAGCCGATCGCGATCAGCACGATCACGATCGCGCCGACCAGCGTCCGCAGGCGGGAGGGTTTGGGCCGCAACGCCGGACCGCGCGGCCAGCCTGAACTCGGTTCGATCAATCCTGACTCCAAGCCGGTTTGCCCTACCCGAGGTTTACCCGAGCGTGATGTTACCCATTGCCACAGTCATCTGTTTCAGTAATTGCACCCTTGGCACAGATCGAGAAGAATCGTCACCACCCCGCCGCTGCGGCCTTGCTCGCGCGGGTCGCGCCGGGATAGGCGTCATGAAGGCGGCCGATCGCGAGGGCTAACTCGATGAATCTGGCGTGGAGGGGTTAATTTGAAGGCGCTGATCACCGGGGCGGGCGGGCAACTGGCCACCGAATTGCTGGCGTCGCCGCCGGCGGGCTGGAGCGTCGAGGCGATCTCGGAGATCGACCTGGATATCAGGGATGCCGAAGCGGTTCGGCTCGCCGTGACGCGGTCGGCGCCGGATCTGATCCTCAACGCGGCGGCTTATACGGCGGTGGACCGCGCCGAGACTGAGTCCGAGCTCGCCTGGAGCGTCAATCGCGATGGCGCGGCCAATCTTGCCAGGGCGGCGACCGGGATCGGCGCGCGGATCGCTCATGTCTCCACCGATTTCGTATTCGACGGCCAGACCAGCCGAGCCTATCTGCCGGACGATACGCCCGCGCCGCTTGGGGTCTATGGAGCCTCTAAACTGGCCGGTGAGATCACCGTCGCGGCTGAGGCGCCGGGCGCGCTGATCGTCAGAACCGCCTGGGTCTATTCGCCCCACGGCGGGAATTTCCTGAAAACCATGCTTCGGCTGATGGCGGCGCGCGGGGCCGTGGACGTTGTCGCCGACCAGATCGGCACGCCGACCTCGGCGACGACCCTCGCCGAGGCGCTGTGGGGACTGGCCCTGGCGGGTGCGACCGGTGTTCACCATCACACTGACGCGGGAGTGGCGTCCTGGTACGACTTCGCTCAGGCCATCGGCGAGGATGCACACGCCGCCGGTTTGCTGGAGCGAACCCCGGTCGTGAGTCCGATCTCCACCGAAGCCTACCCGACGCCGGCCCGGCGGCCCGCTTTCAGCGTACTGGACAAAACCTCTACCTGGAACATTCTAGGGCGCCCGTCGCGCCACTGGCGGTCGGCCATGCGCGACGTCATCAGCCGAATGCCTGTCCCATCCTGACAGTGATGCCCGACGCCCCCGGCTCGCGTTGGACCGTAGTTTTTCTGATCATGGGCGCCTTGGCGCTGGCGTTTGGCGCGATGCCGTTGGTCTATGGCTTTGTCGCATTTCACGGCCACTGGGAAAAGGTGGTCAAGCCGCCGGTCCCAGGGCACATAGCCTTCAACGCGGCGGCCAACGCGGTGGTCATGCTCAGCGCGATCTTCGCCGCCGGTCGCCTTGATCGCAAGCTGGCCGCCGTCTTCACCCGCACGCTGGTGACCCACGGCGCCGTTGCCTTCATCATTCTGGTCACGCGCCAGTTCTACTCGATTCCGATCCTTTTGACCGGCGTGCTGAGTTCCAGCCTGCTGGGCTCGATCTTCGCCTTGATACGGCAGCGGAATATGATCCCCCGGATCGGTGTCATCGGTCCGCCTCATGACATCATGCGCGACCCGGGCCTGGCCTGCACGCCGATCGAGGATCCCCTAGGGTCCATCAGGCGGTTCGATCTGATTGTCATAACCTCCGCCGACGAACTGCCCGCCGCCTGGCTGCCCACCATCGCCAGGGCGCTGTTGGCCGCCAAACCCGTCCGTCATGTCTCGGAGTTTCTGGAGGAAGCCCATGGGTCCGTGGCGCTTGAGCACTTTGATCTGGATCATCTTCCGGAAGGTGGGCTCACCAGCTATCGAACCCGCAAGCGGCTTCTGGATCTGGTTTGTGTCGCCTTGATCCTGCCGGTGGCTCTACCTCTGGTGGTCCTGGCGGGCCTTGGCATCCGCCTGAGCATGGGAGGCCCCATGCTGTTTGTTCAGCCCCGCGTGGGGCTGGGCGGGAAAGTGTTTTCGATGCTCAAGCTGCGCTCCATGCGCCTGGCTACCCCTGGCGCGGCCGTGGTCGCCACCGGAGATCGCGATCCCCGCATAACGCCCCTGGGGCGATGGCTGAGGCGGTTCCGGATCGATGAAATACCCCAGCTCTGGAACGTGGTGATCGGCGACATGAGCTTCATCGGACCCAGGCCGGAGTGGATCGTGCTGGCCGACGGCTTCAGCGCCCAGGAGCCGACTTACAACTTTCGCCATCTTGTCCGTCCGGGAATAACTGGGTGGGCGCAGGTCAGAACCGGACCCGCCGCCGACCTTCAGGAGACGAGGGTGAAGCTGGGCTATGATTTATTCTACATAAAACACGTGTCGTTCTCGCTCGACCTGCAGATTCTGATCCGGACCCTCTGGATTCTGGCGGCCGGTGGCGGTGTTCGTTGACCCGGGGGATGGCCTTCACCTGCCTTCTGCCCGTGCATGGTGGCGATAAGGCCGAGTTCTTTCGCGAGGCGGCGATCAGCCTCGGCCAGTCAACACTGGCGCCTGACGAGATTCTGATTTGCCAGGATGGCCCCTTGCCAACGCCGCTGGAAGACGCCGTCCGGGATTGGGTGCGCATCTTGGGCGCGCGGGTGGTGCAAAACCCGGGCCCGAGCGGGCTACAGCATAACCTCAACCATGCGTTGAGGTTGGTTGGCACGCCTTGGATCGCCCGTTGCGACTCCGACGACATCAATCTGCCGCGCCGTTTCGAGGCCCAGGTCGCCTTTCTGTCGGAACGGCCGGAGATCGGGGTCCTGGGGGGCGACCTGATCGAGTTCTGGCCCGACGGCCGCGAGCGCCACAAAGCCATGCCGCTGGATCATGCTGACATCTTCGCCTGGGCTCGATGGCGCAGCCCGATCAACCACAATACAGTCTTCTACCGGACCGAGGATGTATTGAGCGTTGGCGGCTATCCCGATGTCGCCTTCAAGGAGGACTATGCGCTCTGGCTGCGACTGATCGGGCGTGGGGTTCAGTTCGCCAACATTCGCGAGGACCTGGTCCGGGCGCGGCTCGGCGCCAGATTCTACGATCGCCGCGCCGGCGCCAAGAATTTTCGAAGCGAGTGGGAACTCTACAAGATCCGGACACGGGTCGCGGGCCTTGGCGGTGGCGGCGCGGTGGCGGCCCTGGTCGCCCGGTCCGTCGCTCTGGCGATGAGCGGCCCCACCCGCCTGATCTATGAATGGGGGCTGCGGCGGTGAGGACCGTCAGAATGCAGGGCGGGCTCGGCAATCAGCTGTTTTGCCTGGCCTTCGCCCGGTCGGTGCGGCTGTTGACCGGCGACCCCGTGGCGCTCGATCTGTCCTCCTATGGCGCGGATCGCTTCGGCGCCGCGTTCGTGCTTGAGGATCTCGCGCGACAAATCGACGGCTTGGTCCCTGATCGACAGCCGATGCTGGGCAACCGGTTCTCCTCCGCGCTGCTTCGAAGTCTGCCGTTTCCGATACCCGGCTATGCCGCCGAAACCGCCCAGTGGCGGTCGGGCAAGACCCTGGCGTCGCTCGCCCGCCATCGCGGCTACTTTGACGGATACTGGCAAGACGAGGCCTATATCCATGACCCGGAGGCCTTCGCGTCCCTTGTCCGGGCTTTCCTGCTTGCCGGTTCGACGTTCCGGCCGGAGGTCGCCGTCGCGCTGCACTATCGAACCTACAAGGAAGAAAATCATCCGGTGCGGAGCCGCGCGCCGGGGCGGGACTACTTCGTCAGGGCGATCGAGACGCTGGAATCCACGTCTGGGCCGGTATCGCGAATCGATTTGATTTCGGATGATCCGGCGCTGGCCCTGGAGCGGATTGGGGATATCGGCCGTCCGGTCGTTCCGGCGGTCGGCGGCGGCGCCCTCGATGACATGGCCTTGATCCTTGGCGCCCGGGCGCTGATCCTGACCAACTCATCCTTCTCCTGGTGGGGTGGGTTCTGCGGTGTGGCCGAGACGGTCATTTATCCGGAGAAGCTCGGGTTGTTTCACTATCCGGTACCGGCGAGGCGTTTCGTTCGAGTGTGATGTTCCTTGCCGCGTCAGGGTAGGGCGGCGATCTTCATGGAGTCATACCAGGCCGTAACTGGATCGCGGCGCTCGCCGGGCGTCGCAATCAGCTCGACCCATTGTCCACCACAACCGATCGCCGGGACCTCGAACGCCATCTCCCGATCCCGGCCGCCAGGCGCCGCAGCGTCCGACCTCGCCAGTACTTGGCCGGACTGCGCGCACCGAACGCGCCAATACAGTCTTCGGGCCATTTCAGCGTCTCCGGTCTCGCGCCAGGTCAATCGCCGGCGGCCCGCCGGCCAGACCAGCAGGCGGGCCGGGAGACGCGGGGTGGAGAGCCCGTCATAGTCGATCCGGAGCGACGATCCGTCGGGGGAAGGCCGTGCCTCGCTGGTCGCGCCGACCCCTTCCGCAACGCTCCAGGTGAAGGGGGTCTGGTCCGACGGGCTTGAGAAATCCCCGAGTTCCACCACGCGGGTTCGCCTCGAGATTACCGACCAGGCCTCATAGGCGCCCCTGTAGTCGCCGCCCGTGACCAGGCGCGTGACCAGAAGCGTGTATTCCTCGGGCTTTGGCGGTGTTCCACCGGCCGCCAGCGCCGCGAGGACCTGAACCGCGCCCGCAGTGTCTCCGTGCGCGCCCAGGCCTTGGAGAAAATCCGTACGCCAGGAGGGCGCGGCCGCCAAACGCGCCTCGAGGGTCGGCCGCGCCTCTACCAAGCCCGCCGCCGCGGTCATCATGCCGAACAGCGGTGGGCGCGTGGTTCCCAACCAGTCCTGTCGAAGAATGGAGTCGGCGGTTTCGAAGGCTTCCTCTAGCCGCCCCTGACTGAGCCGCCGGCGAAGCAGCCACGCTTGCGTCTGTGCGTCGCGCCAAGTGCGGTGGCCAACGAAACTCAGCAGGGCTTCGGCCTCGGCGGTTTGACCGGTTCTTTCCCGGTCAAGGCCGAGGCTACGCAAGGCTGCGATATCCAGGGGATCTCCACGAATCCAGTGCAGGGCGGCGGGGGGCGTGGAGTTCGCATCGCCGACCGTAAGCGCGGTCGATACGACCGCCCAGGCCAAACCAAGGCCCGCGAGCAGGAGCAGGCAATCCAGAACGGCGCCGAGGGGCGATCGCGCCGAGACGGATCCGATCATTCGCCGAGGCCGCTATCTCGATATCAGGCGTCGGGCCTTGGCCACCATGCCCGAGATGCCGCGCGGTTGGGCGCCTTTGGTCTCGCCGCCGTCCCAGTTTTCGTGGCCGTAGCCGTAACCGTAGCCATAGCCGTAACCGTAGGCGTCCGACGTGGTCTTATATTTTGTCAGGACCGTGCCGATGATACGCGCGCCGGCCTGCGCCATGCGCTGCAAGGATTGCCGCACCTGGGCCCTGGTCGTTCGACCCGACTCCACCGCCATCAGGCAACCGGCGACCACCGAGCCAAGGATCGGGGCGTCGGCCAGTCCCATAACCGGGGGGCCATCGAACACGATCATGTCGAACACGGCGGAAGCTTCGGCGATCAGCAGTTTCAAGCGGGGCCCCGCCAGAAGTTCTGCCGGGTTGGGCGCCGGCGGACCCGACGTGATGACGAAGAGATTGGGATAGTCCGTTGGTTGAACGATCTCAGTCAAGATCGCGGCGCCGGTCAGGAGACTGCTCAGGCCCAGGACGCCCCGCGCGCCGACTAACTCGCGAAGCGACGGGTTGCGAAGATCGCCGTCGACCAGCAGAACCCTGAAACCGAGCCTGCCAACATACTGCGCGATAGCGAACGCCGTCGTGGTCTTGCCGACCCCAGGCCAAGGACTGGTCACCATCAGTGTCTTGGGGAATCCGTCGGCCGTGGAGAACTGCAAGGCCGACCTCAGCGAATGGTAGGCCTCGGCCATCTGGGAACGGGCGTCCGACAGGGCTTCTTTTGGATCGACATTCTTCTTCAGCATCGGGATCGCGCCCAGCAGGGGCAGATCGACGTTGGTCTCAATATCGGATGGCGTCCGGATCGCCTGATCGAAGGCCTCGCGCACGAAGGCCATCGCGATACCCAGCAAGATCCCCGCCAGACCGGCCAGGAGCATGTTCAGGAACGGCTTCGGATGCGAGGGCGCCAGAGGGGGTTCGGCGCGATCGATGATCGAGATATTGTTCGACGAGGCGCCGCCCGCGACCCCGACTTCCTTGTAGCGTTGCAACAGCCCGTCATAGAGCGTCCGGTTGGTGTCGACCTCGCGCTGCAGGATCGTATAGCGAATGCTGCGGCCTCTCAGATCCAGCACATCGCTCTTCAGGCCGCTGACCTGCCCGTCCAGGGCCTTTTCGTTGGCCAGGGCGGCTTGATACTGGGTTTTCAGTGACTGGCGGATGTTGGCCGCCTCAAGACTGAGTTGGCGGTCGGTCTCGTCAATGCCGGCCTTCAACTGGGTCATGTCGGGGTAGTCCGGTTTGAAGACCCGCAGCTTGTTCTGATACTCGGCCACCTGCTTGGCCCGCTCCTGGCTGAGGGCCTGGAACGTGGGGCTCTGAAGAATTTCCACCAGGCCCACGCTGTTCGACGCCTCGGCCTGGCGCCATTTCTGTTCGGCCTTGATGCGATCGGTCTTGGCGGCGGCGAGGGCGGTGTTGAAGGATTCCAGATTCGCCGCCGCCAGCGAGGGGCCGGCGTCGGAGGTATTGGGCTGGCCGACGCTCGGCAATTGGATGATCTGCTGGCTGGCGGCGTAGGCCACCAGATCGCGCTCGCTTTCCTCCAGCTTGGCCTTGACCTGAGCCAGCCGTTTTTCAAGGAAGTCGCGCGCGTAGGAAGAAGACTCGAAGCGCCGATCCAGCGCCGAGGCAATAAAGTTCTCCGCGAAGGCGTTGGCGATCTTGGCCGACAGGACGGGGTCCGGGCTGGTGAAGGTGATGGCCACCAGACGCGATCCGCGTTCCGGCGTCACGCCTTCCCGGGCTTGCAAAAGCTCGACGACTTCGTTGCGCCGTTCGTCAACCGTCATGGGCTTGGCCGCCGCGCCGCGAGGCTTGGCCGACATGGCGTTGATGAAGCTATCATCGCGCAGGAGGTTCAGGCTCTCGGCCACCCGTACCGCTAGGGCGCGGCTCTTGAGCAGGCCGTATTGGGTCTGGAAGAATTCCTCGCTGAGGTTGTCGACCGGCGTTTGTTCCTGGCTGTTGACGACTTTTTCCTCCTCCCGGTCTATCTGCACCGTGGTTGTCGCCGTGAAGGTCGGCCGGGTCAGCAAGGTGACCGTCGCCCCGATCACTAGAGCGATCGCCACCCCAAGGGCCAGTTCGCCGATCCGTTTTGTCAGGGCCCGCCAGATTCCCGCCAGATCGATTAGACCCGCGCCGGCGTCCGGCGGGGTCTCGCTCTCCCACCCCAGGGGTGTGAGGTTGGTCATCTGGGGCGCGAGCGGTCCCCCGGCGTTACCGATCTGGGGCGTCTGTGGCCGCGGATCACTACTCAAACCCTGCGGCTTGTTCATCGAAATCTTGTCTTCAACAATTTTAGAGGAATGTCAGAAGGTAAAGCGCCGGCATGATCTCGATCATGCCGTGCCAGAACGATTTGGATTTGGACGTATCCACGATCACTACGTCGTTGGCGATCACTTCAGGATTGCGGGCCTTGCCTTCGCTTATGGTCGCGAGGTCGAAGGTCGCCGCATGGGCGACGCCATCCACGCTGCGCACGATGCTGACCCGGCGAAGGTTGGCGGCCTTGGACGCACCCTTGGCCCGAGCGACGGCTTCGAGCAGGCTGGTGCGGCCCTTGAGTTCGAAAACCCCCGCCTCATTGACCGCGCCTTCGACGGTGACCTTCTGGCTGGCCGTATCGGCGACAGTGACCGAGACTTGGGGCGACTGCAAATAGCTTACCTCGAGCTTTTCGGCGATTTCATGCGACAGCTCGGTGGTCGTCTTGCCCTTGGCGATCACCGACCCGATCAGGGGCAGGAGAATCTGCCCGCTGGCGTCGACCTGAAGGTTTTCGACGGTGAGCTCCTTGACCTGGAAGACCACGATATTCAGCTTGTCCAGCGCCCCGATCTGGTAGTCGGAAATCGCGCTCTGCTGGATCGCCAGGGCGTTGGCCAGGCCGGTGGAAGCATCATCGCGCGCTATCGACGGACAAGCCGACAGGGCGAAAGTCGCGGACAAGCCCAGCGTGATGATGAAACGAAGCGTGGATTTCATCGGGCTCAAGATGATGCAACCTCTAAAAATTGATATCAGGCCCCCCGGCCCAGCCTCTTATACGGTAAACATGCCGGCGCCGCATCAGTTCGCGATCCGTCCCGCCCCTCGCTATCGGCGACCAAAGCGCGCATGGTCCATAAGGCCGTCGAAAAGCGTCGGCGGAGCCCTACGATGTCAGCCCTTATCTTCAGAATTGTTAAACATGATGGCGCGTGGGCCGTCGAGCATGAAGGTCGATTTTCCAACAGGGCGCGGGACAAAGCCGAGGTTGTCGCCTCGGCCACCAAACTCGCCCGCGCGGCCGTGGGCCAGGGCCGCATTGTCCAGGTTCGGGTCGAAGGCGAGTCCGGCTACTTCTGATCCGCTCGGCGGCTCAGAGCTAGAAATCCGCCGTTCTTGGCGTTCGCAGTAAGGAGAGCCCCATGGGCAACAGGGACCAGCGCGGCAACAAGGAAGCTCGCAAGCCGAAACAGCCGAAGGCCGCCGCGGCTCCGGGGCCTTCACCGTTCATCGTCACGCCGGGCAAAGGCCCGGGCGGCGGCAAGAAAGGCTGAACCTCAGCCCCTCCGCCCTTTCGGTGGGCTCGATAGCCCTGAAGACTCAATATCCCTGGAGACGGGCGTAGCGGTCGCGGTGAAAAGCCTGGCCGCCAAAAGCCGCCTCACAAGCCCGGGCGCGCTTCAGATAGAGGCCCGCGTCATGGGCGTCGGTCATGCCTATCCCGCCATGCATCTGGACCATCTCGTTGGAAACCAGATGCAGGGTGTCGCCGACCTTGGCTTTGGCCAGGGACACCAGCTCGGGGATCTCCGGTGAATCGTTGTCGATCGCGGTCAGGGCCGCCTCGACACAGGAGCGGGCCAGTTCCAGATCGGTGAACATCTTGGCCGCGCGATGTTGCAGGGCCTGGAAGGCGCCGATCACCTGACCGAACTGCACCCGGGTCTTCAGATAATCGAGCGTGGTCTCGAAAGCTTGCACTGACGAGCCCAGCATCTCGGCGCAGAGGCCGGCGCGGGCGCGATCCAGCGTCCTTTCCAGCAGATCCCAGCCTTGGCTGGCCGGGCCCAGCAGGGCGTCGGACCCGACCTCAACGCCATCGAAGGTGACGACGGCCGCGCCGCGGGAATCAGCCAGTTTCAGCGCCTTGCGGCTGACGCCCTTGGCGTCGGCGGGAACCAGAAACAGGCTGACGCCGTATTTGTCGTCGACATCGCCGTCGGTGCGCGCCGAGACCACGAACAGGCCGGCCGCCATGCCCTCGAGCACGAAGGTCTTGGCGCCGGACAGTGTGTAGCCGCCACCGCTGGCGGCGGCGGCGAGCGCGACATGGTTGGGGCGGTGATGCGCCCCTTCGTCGACGGCGAGGGTTGCGACCAGTTCACCTGATGCGATCTTCGGCAGCCAGGCTTCCTTCTGCGCTTGCGTCCCGCCCAGGATGATCGCGCTGGCGCCGGCCAGGGCGGTGGCCAGGATCGGCGAGGCGGTCAGGGTGCGGCCGGTCTCCTCCAGGATCAG
>JAYTXV010000281.1:0-2450 GCA_043742805.1 Caulobacteraceae bacterium
CAAAGCCGTTTATGCCCGCGAGGGCCTGGGAGCGACCGAATGAGACCGTATCATCGATGGGTTAGCCTGGTGGCGGCCGTGTTCCTGCTGGTGGTCTCGACGACCGGTGTGATCCTCCAGGTGCAGAAGCTGACCGGCGCCGATGCCGACGCGGGCGATCACAGCGACAAGGACCGTCCTGCGGCCCTGACCACGGCAATACCGTCTTCCACCTATGCCGCCCTGATCGTCCGGACGCTCGATGCGGCGAGAGCGCGGGCGCCGAATAGCCCGGTCGCCTCGGTGTCCCTGAAAGGGGAGGGAGACGAGGTTCAAGGTGTGGTGACGCTACCCGGCGATCCCCCGCGCCAGCTCACGATCGACGCCCGATCAGGCCGCGTCCTAACAGATGAACGCCGCGACCCGGACTCCCTGATCCTGCGAATTCACAGTGGTGCCATACTCGGAGAACCGGGCGTGGTGATGGGGATTCTGTGGGGCCTGGCTCTGGTGATCCTGTCGATCACCGGCGGCTGGGTCTATTTCGTCATGTATCGCCGCCGCCAAAAAGCGAGCGGGAAGGTCGGCCTCTTCTGGTGAACGGGGATCGCGCAAAGCTCCGACTGGCGCCGCGCGCCGGGCTCGGCCTGCTCGTCGGGGGCGGTCTCCTCGTCCTCGGCAGCCCCGCGCCGGCACAAACACCTCCATCGCCGCCGGCCCCCGCGTCGTCGGTAGCACAGGTCGCGCAACCTGAGACCGCGCCGCCGGCCTCACAGGGCTGGTCCTTCAAACCCGACGCTGGGTTCATCTACCAGGCCGGCGATTTCAGGCTGACGACGTGGGAATATGCGGAGCTTCCCATCAACCCCGACGGGCCGACAAGTTTTCGGCGGTTTCGCCAAGGCGCGGAGTTCGATTTCCCACGCCTCGACGCGGGGCTTCGGCCGGCCCTCGTCTATGAGATCGACCTTACTGACACGAACTTCTTCGCCAACGGCGTAGGGGGCCGCAACGGCGTCGGCCGCCGCGATTTCGAGAACCTGTTCGTCGCCCTGCAAGACCCCGAGGATGTGGGCAAGTTCAGGGTGCTCGTCGGCGAGAACACCCACATCCTGTCGCGCGAAGATAACCTCTCCTCGGGCAACCTGCCGACTATAAATCGCTCGTTGATCCTGGAGGAGCACGGCTCGGTCAACAGCTTCGGCACTCAGTTCGGCGTCCAGTTCCAAAAGGCGGTGACGGACAAGCTGCTGATCCAGATCGCCGCCTCCGACAACCGCGGCTCGTTCAACGCCCCCGATCCCCGTTACAACGTCGGCAACTCGCTGGCGGTCAAGTTGACGTTCACGCCAATCAGCGACGACAAGACCGGCCGTAAGCTGAGCGTCGGCGTGGCGATCGACAACACCGGCAACATTCGGGACCGCACCTTCACGCTGATCACGGCGATCGGACAGGCGCCACTCGGGGGTGTGCCGGCGACCGGGGACAAGCTGACCGGCGAAAGCGACGTGGCCTACACCTTCCCCCTGTTTACCCATCCTATGACGGTGGAAGCCGAGGCGATCTACTCACGCTTCTCCGGCAGTCGCAGCGACGTGGGAGGAGGCTACGGCCTTGTCCAATGGTCACTGTTCGACACCCCGGCGGGCGGCGATCTCGATCTCTTCGCGCGCTACGATCTGGTCAGCCTCGGTCAAGTCGGTATTGCCGGTCGCGCGACCCAGCAGGCGATCCGGACCGGCTTCAACTACAATCTGCCGCACACCAACAAGCTAGCCAACCTTCATCTTGAATATGCTCACAACACGCTCTCGGGGCCACCCACGATCGTGACCGACGCGCGCAGCAGCGATGAGTTCCGCATCGAAGTCCGAGTCAGCCTTCAGCAGTACGTGCGCCATGGTGCTGTCAGTCCAACGGCTACTTGTCTCCGATTGGGCGCACTGAGCCCAAACCCAACCGGGGTTTAGGCCATGACTAGTCTCCAGGCAGCCAGTGCGGCGGCCCGTCTCTCTTTGTAGATTTTCCGACTGACGAGGTGGCGCTCCTGATTAAAATGGTTGTGAACCTGGCCGTGGACCGAGGCGAACTTCTGGAGTGTTTTCATCCTCCGGAACCTGAGCATCGCTCGCTCTCGTCGCCGGAAGGGGAGATGTGAATTCTCCGCCCGGTTGTTGGCCCAGCGGCCGACCTCCTGACGATCGGCGTTTCCGATCTCCTTCATGGCTGCCCTGTAGGACCGAAGACCGTCTGTGACGATCACCCTGGCCTGGCCGTGGCGCTTCATTGCTTTCTTGATGAACTTCAGCGCCGCAGCTTTGTCTCTCTTCGTCGTGACATAGGATTCCAGCACCTCGCCTTCATGGTCGACAGCCCGCCACAGGTAGTGCATCTCGCCGTTGATCTTCACGTAGACCTCATCGAGATGCCATCGCCAGTGGGTGAAAGCCCGCATGTGGTGAACGCGC
>JAYTXV010000282.1:0-1941 GCA_043742805.1 Caulobacteraceae bacterium
CCGCCAGAGGACCCAAATGACCGAAATCGTCGACATCATCGCCCGTGAAATCCTCGACAGCCGGGGCAATCCCACCGTCGAAGTCGATGTCACGCTCGAAGACGGCGCCTTTGGCCGGGCCGCCGTTCCCTCCGGCGCCTCGACCGGCGCCCACGAGGCGGTGGAGCGCCGCGACGGCGACGCGGGCCGCTATGGCGGCAAGGGCGTGCTGGGCGCGGTGGGAGCCGTTAACGGCGAGATCTTCGACGCGCTGGGTGGCTCGGACGCTGAAGACCAGCGCCGGATCGACAGCCTGATGATCGAACTGGACGGCACGCCGTCGAAAAGCCGCCTGGGCGCCAACGCGATCCTCGGCGTCAGTCTGGCGGTGGCCAAGGCGGCGGCGCAGTCGGCCGGCTTGCCGTTGTATAAATATGTCGGCGGGGTAGGGGCCCGGGTGCTGCCGATCCCGATGATGAACATCATCAACGGCGGCGCCCACGCCGACAACCCGATCGACATCCAGGAGTTCATGATCCTGCCGACCGGCGCGGCCACATTCTCCGACGCCCTGCGCATGGGCGCGGAGATCTTTCATGCGCTGAAAAAGGCGCTGAAGACCGCCGGCCACAACACCAATGTCGGCGACGAGGGCGGCTTCGCCCCCAATCTGGGCAGCGCCCATGAGGCTCTGGCCTACATCGTTCAGGCCGGCGAGAGCGTCGGCTATAAGGCTGGGGCCGACTTCACCCTGGGCCTCGACGTCGCCGCCACCGAGTTCTTCAAGGACGGCCATTATCATCTGGAAGGCGAGGGCAAGGTGCTCGACGCAGCGGGCATGGTTGGCTATCTGGCCGGCCTGGTCGACGCCTTCCCGATCGTCTCGATAGAGGACGGCTGTTCCGAGGACGACCTCGACGGCTGGGCGGAAATGACCCGGGTGCTGGGCGGTCGCATCCAACTGGTCGGCGACGATCTGTTCGTCACCAACCCCAAGCGGCTGGCGATGGGCATCGACAAGGGCCTGGCCAATTCGATTCTGGTCAAGGTCAACCAGATCGGCACTCTGTCCGAGACCCTCGACGCCGTCGATCTGGCCCACCGCAACGCCTACACCGCCGTGATGAGCCACCGCTCGGGCGAGACCGAGGACGCCACCATCGCCGACCTCGCCGTCGCCACCAACTGCGGACAGATCAAGACCGGATCTCTGGCCCGCTCGGACCGGCTGGCCAAATACAACCAGCTGCTGCGCATCGAGGATGAATTGGGCGACCAGGCGATCTATGCGAGGCGGGGGGCGGTGAAGCGGCTGAAATAGACCGTTAGGCGCTTCTTAAACCCAGGGCCTCATGGTTAGTGGTGTTGGACTTCAACCTGCGAGTCGCCCGTGCTTTTTCAGCTGAAGACCTATCTGCCGACAACCATTCTGGCGTTCCTGATCTTCTTTTTCACCTTCCACGCCCTGACCGGCGAGCGGGGGCTGTTGCTGGCCAATGAGCGACGCGCGGCGCTGGCCGACCGGCAAAAGCTGCTGAAGGAACTGCAAACCGAACGCGTGGCGCTTGAAATCAAGGCCCACTATCTGCGCAACGAAAGCCTTTCGCTCGATCTGCTCGAGGAACGCGCCCATCAGGAGCTAGGTTTTGTCGCTCCGGGTGATTATGTCCTGCGTGAGGCTCCTACCCGCGGCTGAGTGTCTGGCGCCGTCGGTCAGGGTTTCGCATTCGGCAGCCTTCGATCCCGCGGGAGACTAAGCATGGCGCGTCAGAGCGCTTCCAAGACTGCGAAGGCGGCCCCGGCCCGCGCTAAATCATCCGCGGCGGATGGCGCGGCAATGGTTGGCTATTACAGATCCATGCTGTTGATCCGCCGTTTCGAGGAACGCGCGGGCCAACTCTACGGCATGGGCCTGATCGGCGGCTTCTGCCACCTCTACATCGGCCAGGAGGCCATTGCGGT
>JAYTXV010000283.1:0-8025 GCA_043742805.1 Caulobacteraceae bacterium
CCCGCCAGCGGGTCGGGGTGGATCGGCGATCGGATCTGCAGGTTGCGCACGCCGGCTCGTTGCGACCGGCGCACCGTGTCGGTCAGCCGACGGGCGTCGGAGTCATAGGCGTAAAGCTGGCCCTTGTTGGCCATGGCGGCCGCCAGGCTCAGGGTCTTGCCCCCGCCCCCGGCGCAATAGTCCAGCACCTGCTTGCCGACGATTTCGCCGGCGCAGACCGCGGCGATCTGGGAGCCCAGGTCCTGAACCTCGAACCAGCCCTTCTCGAACTCCGGCGCGGTTTCCACCGGCGCGGCGCGCTCGCTGGCGGCGGGAGCGGCGATACGGATGGCGGTAGGCAGGAAATCCGAGGTTTCGGGATTGAACGGGGCCAGGGCCTTCAGGGCGCGGGCCGTGTCGGCCTTAAGCGTGTTGACGCGCAGGTCGGTCGGCGCGCGGGCCGCCAGGGCCTCGGCCTCGGCGGCGCGGTTCTCGCCAAAAACCCGGGCCAAGGCGCCATCGAGCCAATCGGGATAGTCACCCCGAACGGAGGCGGGCGCGCCGTTCAGCCCCCGGTCGGTTACCAGCAGGACGCATTCATTGTCGGTAAGGGCGCCGGGTCCATGATCCTCCCCAGCCGCCGCGGCCAGTCGCTCGACGGTCCATCCCCATAGGAAACGCACGGCGGCCAGCACGGCGGCGCGGTCGGAGGTGTCCTCGGCCATTCGCCAGGCCAGTGACCGGCGGCGGCGCAACACGTCAAGCACCAGGCCGGAAACGAAGGCTCGGTCCTTGGCCCCGGCATACCGGGCGCTCTCGCCCCAGTTCTTCAGGGCCATCCGGGCGGGTTTGTGGCGACCAGTTATGTCACCCAGAACCTCGATTGCCGCCGCCAGACGCCCCCCGTCGCGCAAGGACCGCTAGACCGCGGTGGGATAGTTGGGCGCTTCGCGCGTGATCATCACGTCATGCACGTGGCTCTCCCGGTGACCGGCCCCGGTGATGCGCACGAACCGGGCGCGTTCCTGGAAGGACGGGATGTCGGCCGCGCCCAGATAGCCCATGGCGGCCCGCAAGCCGCCGACCAGCTGGTGGATCACCGGCTGGATCGGACCCTTGTAGGGCGTCTGGCCCTCGATCCCTTCGGGCACCAGCTTCATGGTGTCCTCAACCTCCTTCTGGAAGTAGCGGTCGGCCGAACCCCTCGCCATCGCCCCCAGCGAGCCCATGCCGCGATAGGATTTGTAGGAGCGGCCTTGGTAGAGGAACACCTCGCCCGGAGACTCGTCGGTGCCGGCGAACATCGAGCCCATCATCGCGGTGGAGGCGCCCACGCCGATGGCCTTGGCCAGGTCGCCCGAATAGCGGATGCCGCCGTCGGCGATGATCGGCACGTTGGAAGACGCCGCCGCCCGCACCGCCTCGGCTACCGCGGTGAACTGCGGCACGCCGACGCCGGCCACGATCCGGGTGGTGCAGATCGAACCCGGCCCGATGCCGACCTTGATGGCGTCGGCTCCGGCGTCGATCAGGGCGCGGGCGCCGTCATAGGTGGCGACATTGCCGGCGACGATCTGCACGCGGTTGCTCTCGCGGGACAGCCGCCGCACCGCCATGCCGACCAGGCTGGAGTGGCCATGGGCGGTGTCGATCACCACCACGTCCACACCGGCGTCGATCAGGGCCATCGACCGCTCGAACCCGGCGTCGCCGACGGTGGAAGCGGCGCCGACCAGCAGCCGGCCCTTGGAATCCTTGGCGGCGTTGGGATGGGCCTCGGCCTTTTCCATGTCCTTGACGGTTATCAGGCCCACCGCGCGATAGTCGTCATCGACCACAATCAGCCGTTCGATCTTATGTCGGCGCAGGATGTCCCGAGCCTCGGCCTGGGACACTCCCTCGCGCACGGTCACCAGCCCCTCGCGGGTCATCAGCGCCGAGGCCGGAGCGTCGTTGCCGTTCTCGAACCGCATGTCGCGGTTGGTCAGAATGCCTACCAACCGCCCGGTCTCGCGCTCCACCACCGGAAATCCGGAGATATGCCGCCGCGCCTTGATCTGGCGAATCTCGCTGAGCAGGGTGTCGGGATGGATGGTCAGCGGGTTGATCACCATGCCGCTTTCATAGCGCTTGACCTCGCGCACGGCGTCGGCCTGCTCCTCCACCGTCATATTGCGGTGCAGAACGCCCATGCCGCCCGACTGCGCCATGGCGATCGCCAGGCGACTGTCGGTGACCGTATCCATCGCCGCCGAGACCAGCGGGATGTTCAGTCTGATCTCGCGCGTAAACCGGGTGGCGGTGCTGACCTGGGTCGGCATGACGTCGGACGGACCGGGTTCGAGCAAAACATCGTCGAAGGTAAGTCCTTCGCGAATCTCCATGAGACTCTCCATTTTGCGAGGGTCGTATAACGACGGGCGCGCTTGGGGGGAACCCCCCGCGTCAAGCTTTTGCGGGACGCCCCTTGAACCCCGTGGCCAGCAGGTAGAGCTCGGAGCTCTCGGCGCGGCTGGCCTTGGGCTTGACGTGACGCACATGGCCGAAGTTGTGCTTCAGCAGGGTCAGCAGCGCGCCGGTCTCCCCGCCCTGGAACGCCTTGGTGACGAAAGCGCCGCCCGGCTCGAGCACCTGTATGGCGAATTCAGCCGCCACCTCGATCAAGCCGACGATCCGCAGGTGATCGGTCTGCCGGTGACCGGTGGTATTGGGGGCCATGTCGGACAGGATCACATCCGGTGTTCCGCCCAGCAGTTCGATCAGCCGCGGCGCGCATTCCGGATCGGTGAAGTCCTGCTGGATGATCGTCGCGCCGGTCAGGGGATCGACCTCCAGCAGATCGACGCCCACCACCGCGCGAGCCCCACGCTCGACGGCGATCTGCAGCCAGCCGCCGGGCGCGCAGCCCAGATCGACCACTCGGGCGCCGCGCGAAATCAGGTGAAACCGATCGTCGATCTCCCGCAGCTTGAAGGCCGCCCTCGACCGATAGCCCTTGGCCTTGGCCTCGGCCACGAACGGATCGTTGATCTGGCGCTCGAGCCAGGCCTGCGACGAAGGCGTGCGTTCCTTGGCGGTCTTCAACCGCTTCGGCCCGGCCCGGCCGGCGTCCGTCCCCCCGGTCGGGAGGCGAACCATGCGTTTGCGTGGCGGTTCCTCGGTCATTGGCTCCGTCTCCCGCGTCCGCCGCGGCGAGACCGGCTCCGCTGCCGGGCCTTGCGCTCGGTGGACATCAGCGACAACAGCAAACCTTCCCTCAGGCCACGGTCCGCCACCCGAACACGCTCGCAGGGCCAGAGCTCCTGGACCGCCTGGAGGATTGCCGCGCCGGCCAGCACCAGATCGGCGCGGTCTGGTCCGATGCACGGCTCCGCCGCACGCTCGGCCACGCTCAGCGAAGCCAGGCGCGCCGCGACGGCCTCGCACTCGCCTCTGGTCATCCACAGCCCGTCAACCCGGCTACGGTCATAGCGGCGCAGACCCAGGTGCAGGCTGGCGAGGCTGGTGATGGCCCCGGACGTTCCAACTATATGCCCGCCGCCGCCGGCGAACGCGTCTCGCATCGCCTCGGCGCCCTCGAACCCGGTCATCGCGGTCTTCACAGCGTCCACCATGCGCCGATAGTGCCCGACATCTCCGATAGCCTCGGGAAAGCGCTCGGCCAGGGTGACAACGCCCAGCGGCGCCGAATGCCAGGCCTTGATCGGCTGTCGCCCAACGCCCCGCGGGACGGCGGCGGAGCCAGGCTGAGCCAGGTCGATCCAGGATATCTCGGTCGATCCGCCGCCCACATCAAGCACCAGCGCCGCCTTGGACCGCCTGTCCAACAGGTCCAGGCAACCGGCGACCGCCAGGCGCGCTTCTTCCTGAGGCGAGATCACCTCGAGGCGAAGGCCCGTCGCCTGTTCGACCACGGCGATGAACTCCGCGCCATTAGCGGCGCTTCGGCAGGCCTGCGTAGCCACAGCGCGAACCTGTTGAACGCCCCGACTGCGAACCTTGTCGGCGCAGATCTTCAGCGCGCCGATCGCCCGCGACATGGCCGCCTCGCCAAGTCGGCCGCTGTCGGACACCCCTTCGCCCAGTCTGACGATCCTGGAAAAGGCGTCGACGATGCGAAAGCCGCCCTCGTCGGGCGTGGCGATCAACAGGCGGCAATTGTTGGTGCCAAGGTCCAGCGCCGCGAACAGCGGGGTCGATTCACTCATCTACGCGACCGCTCGAATATTGAGCGCCGCGCGATTGGCCGCATGGCAGGCCTGGACCGGGCCCTTGATAGGGCGGCGGAAGGGCGTAATTTCATCTCCAGTTCAGGTCCGGGACCTTAGTTGCAGGCACATGAATACAAGGCTCGCTAAATTCGCCATCGGCCAAGTGGTGAAACATCGAATTTTCCCGTTCCGCGGGGTTATTTTCGATGTGGACCCCGTGTTTGCCAATACCGAGGAATGGTGGTTGTCGATTCCAGAGGACGTTCGCCCCCGCAAGGATCAACCTTTCTATCACCTTTTGGCTGAAAATGATCAGTCCAGCTACGTCGCCTATGTATCGGAGCAAAACCTGCTTCCCGACGAAACCGACGAGCCCGTAGCGCACCCCCAGACGTCGGTGATTTTCGAGGCCTTCAAGCCTGGCCACTACCAGCTTCGACCGCGCATCACCCATTGATTTCGGTTCACGCCATCGACCAGAACTGGGCGGCCTACGACGCCTCCGAACACCGGGTCTGGACCACGCTCTACGATCGCCAGCGTGACCTGCTCGAGTCGCGCGCTTGCGACGCTTTCCTCAGGGGACTGACGGCTCTCGATCTGCACGGCGACGGCATCCCGGACTTCGCGAGGATCAATCCCCGCCTGGAAAAGCTCACCGGCTGGCGGATCATCGCCGTGCCGGGGCTGATTCCCGACGCGGCGTTTTTCGACTATCTGGCCCAGCGGATCTTTCCCGCCGGCCAGTTCATCCGGTCGGCCGACACCCTCGATTATCTCTCCGAGCCCGATATTTTTCACGACGTGTTCGGCCACGTGCCGATGCTGACGGATCCAACCTTCGCCGACTATATGCAAGCCTATGGGGCCGGGGGGCAGCGCGCCCTGGGTCTGAACCACCTTCACCATCTGGCCCGGTTGTATTGGTACACGGTGGAGTTCGGCTTAGTACAATCCGCGGGTGGGCTGAGGATCTATGGCGCCGGCATTGCCTCATCCCATGCTGAAGCGATCTTCGCCCTTGAAGACCCCACACCGAGCCGGATAGCGTTCGACATCCTCAGGGTGATGCGCACCCGCTATCGGATTGACACCTTCCAGCAAACCTACTTTGCCATCCCGTCGATCGGCGCCCTGCTGGAGGCGACGCTCCAGGATTTTTCCAACCTTTACACCGCGCTGGAGACTGCCCCCGACATCGCGCCCGGCGTGATCCTGCCCACCGACCGCGCCCTCGGCCCGGCGGCCCTGGAGGTGGGTCAGTAGTCCTTGCGCCAGCGGATCGAGACGGCGTGGTCGCCCTGGCTGGTGGCACGTGAAACGATCGCCAGATGCTTGCGCACCCGCCATTCAACCTGGGCGCCCTCGCCGCTTTTGCCGCCGCCCGAGACTTCCAGATAGACAGTGTCGGTCAGATATTTGCCACCCGCCACGGCGAAGCTGCCCGCCGCGCCCGAGTCGATCGCCAGCCGGTCCAGATGCGCGAAGCCTCTAAGGCCCCCGATCACGTCGAAACCGCCGCCCCCGGCCAAGCCCGCCACGGCTGATGCGAGCTGAGCGGCCTGGAAGCCGGACAGCTGGGTGGCCGACGATCCGAACAAGACCTGCGACAGCACTTCGTCCTGAGGCAGCGCCGGGGTCGATGACAGGGTCAGGGTCGGCGCGGCGGCAGTGCCGCCAATCTTGATGACTGCGGTCAGCGTCGGGTCATCTCGAGTAGCGGTCAGATTCAGCCGGATCGTCTCCGGCGTCGAGCCCAGATAAACAACGCTGCGGTCGTCGACCTGGAACCGCTTGCCGGCGAAGTCATAATCGCCGCGCACAAGCCGAGCGACACCCGTCAGAGAGGGATTGGCCGTCGAGCCCGACACCCTGGCGTCCAGCGACATCTCCAGATTCAGGCCGCGGCCCTTGATGAAGATACCGCCGGTCGAGGTCAGGGCGATGTCCAGGGCGACCGGCGGTCCGCGGTCGGGAGGCGGAGGCGTGAAGGTCTCGACGTCCGTGGTCCGATGAATCTCGGTCACCGCCATCGGCACGACCCCTGACGGGGCGGTCGCCTTGGGCGAGATCTGCGCCCGGTCGATGGCCAGTGCGCCGCCTAGGCGGACCTTGCCGTCGGCGGCGCGATCGACGTTTACCGTGCCGCTCGCCGTGGCCTGGCCAAGGTTGTTGTCGATCAGCCGGAAGCCCTTCAGCACGATGCGAAAACCGGAGGCGCCGCCCCGGAGCAGGCTGACCCGGCCGCCGCCCGTCACCCCGCCCTTGGCGCCGTCGGTGGCAGTGAACTTGGTCACGTCGATGGAATCGCCGTGCAGATCGGCGTGCAGCGTGAGACCGCGAAGCTTGAGACCGACGCCCGAGTCCTCGAAATCGCCGTCGGTGGCCGATGCGGCGCCCGTAAGTCGGGGGTCCGCCAGGGTGCCGCCGATCGCGCCGTCGGCGACCAGATGGCCGGTCAGGGACCGGCCGCCGCCCTCGATCAGGTCCCAGATCGGTCCGATCTGCCCGTCGGCCGAAAACCGGCCGGATATGGGTTTGCGGGACTCAAGCGCCACCTGGAAAGGCGACGCCGATAGGGTCGCGGGCAGGCGAAGATCGGCCGACAGACGCGAGCCATGGTTGTCGCCCAGCTGGGTCTTCAAGGCGACCACGCCGTCCCCGAAAGTGGCCTCGAGCGACCCCGCCACCGGCGCCGAGCCTTGCAGATCGCGCTCGCCGACTCCGGAAACACTGGCGCGGACGGTTCCCGACAGCGCCCCGCCGTTACCGGCGACCGTCAACACACCCTCGCCGCGCCCCCGGATATCCGGGTTGAGCACTGCCAGATTGATGTCCGAGAAAACGCCATGCCCGCTGAGGCGGGACCCGTTCTGAGCGAGCGTGATGTCGGCCTTGCCATCCGCCAGGGACAGGTGAAGGGCCGCGTCGAGACCCGCCGATCCGAACGAAACCACCGCCGGCGACAGAGTGCGAAAATCATTCGCGCCCAGGCGACCGGCGCCCGTGAACGACACCACGCGCGCATTCTCCACTTCCGTCAGAAAACCCGAACCGATCAGCCGACCGCCAAGTCCAGAAGCTTCGCCATGCGCTTCAAGCTTGTAGGGTAGCCGGCGCAGCGGGCCATCGGCGGAAAGCGAGACGGTCTGAAGCACCCCGCCCCCGCCAGGCAGGGTAACGCCGGAAGCCTTGATCGCCACGTGCGCGCCGGGCCCGTCCGCCGAGGGGGTGATCCGCACCCGTCCTTCGGCATGGCCTTGGTCGATGAACACCCCCGGTCCGACCGACCCCGTCAGGTCGGCTTCGACCAGAGCGCCGTCCCTCAGGATTCCCCCGCCCTTGATGGTCGCTCCCCCGGCGATCACATCGATATCGCCGAGATCGATCTGGCCGGGGTCAAGACGGAAAGTGACATCGGCCTTGGCCGGCCCGCTGGCGCTGGCGCCTGTAACACCGACCCGGCCGCTGATTGTCCGGCCATCGCCAAGCACGCTCAGCGCCACGCGCGCATCGCTAAGACGCAAAGCCGGAAGATCGGGCAGATCGATGGTCTTGGAATCGGCGGTAAGGTCGAGACGAAGCTTGTCGATGGCGCCGGTCACCTCGCCCGATCCCTGGGACGCTCCGGAAATCGCCAGAGGCCCGACGATCAGAGGCCCGGTGATGGTCCAATCCAGCCGCACGCGCAGGTCGCCCTTGGCGCCTATGAGCCCAACGGCGGTCGCCGACCCGCCAGCACCCTTCAGCACGGCGCGGGTCAGGGTGATGCCGGCGTTTCCCGCCTGACCGTCCACCCGCAGGTCGGGCGCGGCCCCCAACAAGCTGTTGGCCT
>JAYTXV010000284.1:0-10517 GCA_043742805.1 Caulobacteraceae bacterium
ACCTCGTGGTGATGCTTTTCCGGCTTCAAACCCAGTTCCCCCATCACCGCCAGCATTTCGCCGCGCAGATCCTGGGCTGAATCGACGGGATTGACCGGGAAATAGCCCCCCTTTGGACCCGGGCGGTGACCCATGTTGCCTTCGGGATATTCCTTGTTGGTGTTGGTCGGCAGTTCGATGGAGTCGTAGGAATAGCTGGTGTTGTGAGGCGCGGTGGACCAGCGCACGTCGTCGAACACAAAGAACTCAGCCTCGGGTCCGAAATAGACCGTGTCGCCGACCCCGGCGGCCTTCACATAGGCCAGGGCCTTTCCCGCGATTGAACGCGGATCGCGATTGTAGGGCTCGTTGGTGCCTGGGGTTAGCACATCGCAGGTAAGGCAGAGAGTCGTCTGCTGGTAGAATGGGTCGATGTAGGCGCTCTCCAGATCGGGGCGCAGCTTCATGTCCGAATCGTTGATGGCCTTCCAGCCGGCGATCGACGAGCCATCGAACATGGTGCCGTCGTCGAGGAAATCCTCATCCACGAGGTCGATATCGAAGGTGACGTGCTGCATCTTGCCGCGAATATCGGTGAAGCGCACATCGACGTATTTGACCTCCTTTTCCTTGATCTCGGCCAGGATGTCAGCTGATGTAGTCATGAATTCTTTATCCCCTTGAAGGCGGTTTTAGATGGCATTGGCGCCGGTTTCGCCGGTCCGAATGCGGACGACCTCGATAACCTCTGAAATGAAGATCTTCCCATCACCGATTCGACCAGTGCGAGCAGCGGCTTGGATCGCTTCGACGGCTTTTGATAGTTGATCATCCGCCACGACAACTTCGATCTTTATCTTTGGCAGAAAATCCACAACATATTCCGCGCCCCGATAGAGTTCGGTCTGACCTTTCTGGCGACCAAAGCCCTTGGCTTCGATCACCGTCATCCCTTGCAGACCTAGGTCCTGAAGCGCTTCTTTCACCTCATCGAGTTTGAAAGGCTTTATTATTGCTTCGATTTTTTTCATAAACTCCGACCCGATGCGGCGTGGACCCGGTCGAAAGCGAACGAGCATGAGCGGCCTCAAGGATACAAGAGGCGGTTCGAAACGGCCCATGTCAATCGGCGAGGCCCAATCCGAGGGCTGAAAATATGGGCGAGGTTTGCCTAAATTTTATGCGATCGACGACCGCTCTTGTGATGGCCGTCGAGCACCTTAGAAGCAGCGCTACGAACAGAGGAACGCAGGGCCATGGATGATAAAACGCCTGTACTGATCGGCGCGGCGCAATTTGCCTGGCGTGGAGAGGCCGACGATGGCGAACGCAATCTGTTCATTCCGGGATAATCGACGATGCGGTTGTATCTCATTCGCCATGGCAAACCGGCCGCCGTCTGGGGCGGGGGTGACGACGATCCGGGATTGGACCAGACGGGACATGTCCAGGCCCGCGCCGTAGCCGCGCGCCTCATGGCCTTGCCCGAGGCTGACCGACCGGTCTTGGTTGTCAGTTCGCCACTGCGTCGGTGCCGGGAAACTGCGCAACCCCTGGCCGATGCGCTAGGCGTGTCGGTGCAAATCGATCCCGCAGTAGGAGAAATCCCGACGCCGGGCGCGCTCAGCGCCGCGGAGCGGCCCGATTGGTTGCGGGCCGCCTTCACCGGTTGCTGGGCGGATATCAAAGGGGACCTGGACTATGAAATCTGGCGGGTGGGTGTCGCCGAGGCCGCCGCGCGCCGGCAAGGCGCGGCGGTGTTCAGTCATTTTGTGGCGATCAACGCCGTCGTGTCGGTCATTCGCGGCGAGGATCGGGTGATCAATTTTCGACCCGACCACACATCGGTCACCACGCTTGATCTTGACGGGGACCGTCTGACCTTGGTGAATCTGGGCGACGAGGCCGCAACGGGGGTCCTTTGACCGTGCAGCCGAAATCCTATCCTCGCGAAATTCTCACAGTCGGGGAAATGACGGACGCGGATCAGGCCGCGATAGCCGCGGGGACATCTGGCATCACCCTGATGGAGCGGGCGGGCCAGGCGGTCGCCGACGCAATCCTCGCACGATACTCGCCCAGGTCGACCGTGGTGCTCGCCGGACCCGGCAACAACGGTGGAGATGGCTACGTCGTCGCGCGCCTGCTCAGTGCGCAGGGTTGGCCCGTGCGGGTGGAAGCTCTGTCGCCGCCTGGCGCGGCCGACGCCGAAGCCGCCGCGGCGCGCTGGACGGGACCCGTTACGCCGCTCACGCATCGGGGCGGCCAGGCCGACCTGGTCGTCGACGCCCTGTTCGGCGCGGGCCTTGATCGGCCTCTCGGCCCTGAACTGGTCCGGCTGGCGTTGTCGCTTGGTCGTTCCGGGATACCGGTAGTCGCTGTTGATGTTCCCAGTGGCCTGGCCGGAGATACCGGTCGGCCTCTCGCCGGAGTCTGCTTTCAGGCCGAACTGACGGTCACTTTTCACCGGCGAAAGTTTGCTCACTGCCTTCAACCCGGCCGGGGCCTGTGTGGCGAGGTGATCGTCGGCAATATCGGACTTGACGCCGTTCCCGGTGCGCTGCTCGAAAACACGCCCGATCTGTGGCTGCGCCACTTCCCCTGGCCCGGCGTCAATGTGCACAAACACACCCGCGGGCGGCTGCTGGTGGTCAGCGGTGGGGCCTGGAACACGGGCGCCGCGCGATTGGCGGCCCGAGCCGGCCTGCGGGTGGGCGCCGGTCTGGTGACCATAATGTCGCCGCCCGAGGCGTTGATGGCCAACGCCGCCCACCTCGAAGCGGTAATGTTGCGCCCGTTTGAAACCAACCTGGACCTTGAAAAGGCCGGGTCGGACGCTGAGTGCGCGATCATCGGTCCTGCGGCCGGCGTGACGGACATCACCCTGTCCAACGTGCTCGCTCTCGCCCGTACTGGTGCGGCGTTGCTGATTGACGCCGACGCCCTGAGCGTCTTTCGCGACGATCCAGCCGAACTTTTCTCAATCCTCGATCGAGATGACGTTCTGACGCCACACCCTGGCGAGTTCGAACGCATATTTCCGGGCCTGCTCGAGGAATCGCCCGAGCGGGTCAGCGCCACTCGGACCGCCGCGGTGCGAGCACAGGCGATCGTGGTGCTCAAGGGCGCCGATACTGTGATCGCCGCCCCCGACGGGCGTGCGGCGGTCAACCTCAACGGCACCCCCTGGCTGGCCACGGCGGGGTCCGGCGACGTCCTCGCAGGCACGATCGCGGGGCTGATGGCCCAGGGCATGGAAAGCTTCGAGGCGGCTTGCGCCGGAGTGTGGCTTCACGCCGCCTGCGCCGAGGCGTTTGGTCCCGGGCTGATCAGCGAGGACTTGCCGGGGCTGCTACCCATGGTGTTGAAGCGCTTGCACGTATAGGTCGTCACTTTACAGCGTCCCCGAAATTGGGAAGGAACCATGACAGTCGTCATCAGGATCACACTCGCCGCGAGCGCCGCCTTGGCGCTGCTCGCTCTGGTCGCTTCGCCCGTCGAGGCTCGTGCCCATCACCACCATCATCCAGCGCCAGCCGCGGTGTCCCGCGCCCACGCGACCCGTCATCACCACCATCACCATCATGCCAAGGCGCCTGCCGTTTCGGCCCACAGCCGTTCCCGACATCATCAGAAGCATTCGGCGGCGGCCGGCCTCTCTCATGGGCGACACAAACATAGCCGGCGTGAGATCGTGCCACACCCGCATGAGCGTCACGCCGCGCTTTGTCAGGTTGTCACGGTTCGTCACCACGCGGTCGAACACTGCCGGGGCGGGTAGGCGGCCGGTGGAGGTCTAATTCCTCGGCCTGTTCAATCCTCCAGGCGGGGCTTGCCGTGGGGCGCACGTCCCGCGAGGTCGGCCGCCACGGAGGGCAGGGCCGCCCAGGAATCGACGAGATAGCGTCGCCACAGCCGCGTCGGCTCCTGTGCCAGCCGCCATAGCCATTCCAGACCCAGACGCCTCATGGCGGCCGGTGCGCGGGTGGCGTGGCCGATCAGAAAGTCCAGCCCCGCGCCAAAGCCATAGGCGTATAGGTCCCCGAGCTGGTCGCGATGGGTGTCTATCCAGATTTCCGATTTTGGCGATCCCACACCGAACACCAGATCGGTCGTGCCGTGAGTGCGTACGGCTGAACAAAGCGCCTCGCTTTGGGTCTGGTCTTTTTCGAAGCCGAAGATCGGCGACTCAAAGGCCAGTGCCTCCCTTGGGAAACCTCGCGCCACGAAGCTTTCGATCAGCTTCTCGCCAGCCTCCGCCGTCGAGGTGACGAAGAACGGTCGGCGGCTCAGGGACCAAGACCGGGCAAGCTCCGCGAACAGGTCGACCCCGGTGATTCGTCCCGGCGTGTCGACGCCGCGGAGGCGTGCATAGGCGAAAACAGGGGCGCCATCGATCGTGACGGCCCATGCACCGGCATAGGCTAGGCGAAACGCGCCATTGCGGCGCAGATTGACGACATGATCTAGATTCATGGTCGCCACCAGGCGGACACCGTCGGTCGACGGCGCGTGTATGATTTCATCCACCAGCCCCTTGAGGGTTAGCGTTGAAATTCGACGGCCGAACAGAGTTGTCTGGGTCAAAAATTAACCTCGCTTAGCGGTCCATCGGTAGTTAAATCGACAATCTGTATGTCATGACCGACTCAATGACCTGAAAGTGCCGTCAGCAAGAGCCTGTTTTTACGATTTACATCGAGGGTTTGGCCAGTGAGATAATTTTATTATTTATTTCACAAAATATAATATTAGACATTTTTTGACGTAATCTGATTACCGTGTTGCCGTGCGTTTGTCAAACTGACTGGCGGCGTAGCGACCCTCGGTCGAAAAGTGCACGTGGCGCGCGGCTCTGAAAGTGTTTATCAGGGCACTCGTTGATGTGGACGCGTCTTTGATCGGCGACGGTGCTTCGGCGGATCGTCGGCAGGCGCTCCATTTTTACTGCCCTGGTCTCACCACTCTGGCTTTTTCGAGGAATCCGGCATGCGAGTTGTCATGATCGGGACAGGATATGTCGGGCTGGTCTCGGGCGCGTGTTTCGCCGATTTCGGGCACGGCGTTACCTGTATCGACAAGGACGAGGATAAGATCGCACGCCTCAAGCAAGGGCTGATGCCGATCTACGAGCCGGGGCTCGAAGCGATGGTGGCGCGCAATGTAGCCGAGGGACGGCTTTGTTTCGCCTCCCAAGCGCCCGACGCGGTGGCGGAGGCTGACGCAATCTTCATCGCCGTCGGCACCCCGTCGCGCCGCGGCGACGGCCATGCCGACCTCAGCTATGTTTACGCCGCCGCCGAGGAGGTCGCGGGAATCGTCGCCGGCTTCACCGTTCTGGTTACCAAGTCCACGGTCCCCGTCGGCACCGGCGACGAGATCGAGGCAATCGTTCGTCGTGTGCGGCCCGAGGCGGATGTCGCCGTGGTGTCCAACCCGGAGTTCCTGCGAGAGGGGTCGGCGATCGAGGATTTCAAACGCCCGGACCGGGTCGTCGTGGGTCTGGCGGATGAACGCGCCAAAGCGGTCATGGCGGAACTCTATCGGCCACTATACCTCAATGAGACTCCTATCTTGTTTACCGATCGACGGACGTCGGAGTTGACAAAGTATGCCGCCAACGCGTTCCTGGCGATGAAGATCACTTTCATCAATGAAATGGCGGACCTGTGTGAGAAGGTCGGCGCCAATGTACAACAGGTGGCTCGCGGCGTTGGCCTCGACAAACGGATCGGCGCCAAGTTCCTGAACGCGGGGCCGGGCTATGGTGGATCATGTTTCCCGAAGGACACTTTGGCGCTGGTCCATAGCGCCAGTGATCTGGGCGCGCCGCTGCAACTCGTCGAGGCTACCATTCGCGTCAACGACGCACGCAAGAGAGCCATGGCGGGCAGAATCGTCGAGGCGCTCGGCGGCGATGTCGACGGCAAGACGATCGGTATTCTGGGGCTAACGTTCAAACCCAACACTGACGACATGCGCGACTCGCCCGCGCTTGAGATCGTTCCCGCGCTGCAGCGCCTTGGGGCGCGGATCCGGGCGTTCGACCCCGAGGGACGCGAGGCCCGGGTTCTTCTGCCCGGGGTGCTCTTCGAGGATGGACCCTATGAGGCGCTCGAGGGGGCCGACGCCATGGTGCTGCTGACGGAATGGGATCAGTTCCGGGCTCTCGACCTGGACCGGATCAGGGTGCTGATGCGGACTCCGGTTGTAATCGATCTGCGAAATGTCTACCGCCCTGACGAAATGAGACAGCGCGGGTTTGCCTATTCGAGTATTGGTCGCCCCTGAAAGTGGTCCTCAATCGTCAATGGGGTTTCCTCTCGCGCCCGTCGGCCTTGCGGTCGCGACTTGGGCGATTGCGTTGCGGGCCAAGATGGGTTTTGTCCCGGCTACCTCTTTTCCTCTCCCCCCAAAGAAGCGGACCTCAGACCATATGGCGATGAATGTAGAACGCTCCCAGTATCTGTTCACGAGCGAAAGCGTCTCCGAAGGTCATCCCGACAAGGTCGCCGACCGGATCTCCGATACGGTTGTGGATGCGTTCCTGTCCGTCGACCCCTATGCGCGTGTGGCCTGCGAGACCTTGGTCACGACCAACCGTATCGTCCTGGCGGGCGAGGTGCGCGCGCCTGAGGACGTGCTGTCCGGTATCGTCGACAGCCTCGAAGAAAAGGTCCGGGCCGCGATCAAGGACATCGGCTATGAGCAGCAGGGTTTCCACTGGCGTAACGCCGACTACGCCTGCCATCTCCACCCTCAATCCAGCGATATCGCCCAGGGGGTCGACGCCGCCGGTAACAAGGATGAAGGCGCTGGCGACCAAGGTATCATGTTCGGCTACGCGACTGTCGAAACGCCAGAATTCATGCCAGCGACGCTTCAGTATTCTCATAATATCTTGAAGTCGCTTGCCAAGGCCAGGCATGAAGATCCGACCATGGGGTTAGAGCCGGACGCCAAAAGCCAGGTCACCTTGCTGTATGAAAATGGCAGGCCCGTTCGCGCGACGTCGATCGTACTTTCAACCCAGCACCGGGAGGGGCTGACACCGGCCGATGTCGCCGACATTGTCAGACCCTATATCCTGAAGGTGTTCCCCGACGGTTTCGTTGATGCGGAGACGCGTTGGCACATCAATCCCACTGGCAATTTCGTCATTGGTGGCCCCGACGGCGACTGTGGCCTGACCGGCCGCAAAATCATCGTGGACACCTATGGCGGCGCAGCGCCCCACGGCGGCGGCGCGTTCTCGGGCAAGGATCCAACGAAAGTCGACCGTTCTGCGGCCTACGCCTGTCGCTATCTCGCCAAGAATGTCGTCGCGGCCGGTCTGGCGGAAAAATGTACACTGCAGATCGGTTACGCGATCGGCGTATCCGATCCGTTGAGCTTCTACGTCGACCTCCAGGGCGGCCAGGTTGATCCGGCTAGGCTTGAGGAGATTCTCCCGCAGATGATCGGCGGGGCGACGCCACGGGCCATCCGCCAGCATCTCAAACTCAATCAGCCGATATATGAGCGCACGGCCGCTTATGGACATTTTGGGCGGGAACCTACGAGCGACGGCGGCTTTTCCTGGGAGAAGACTGACCTGGTCGAGGAACTTCGTCGGGCGTTCTAGGGCGCTGGGCGAGGTTGACCCAATTGTCGATTACCTGGCCGGACGGAGCTGAAACGCGGATGAGCGCCTATACTATAATCCTTTGCGGCGGCGTCGGATCACGCTTGTGGCCTGAGTCGACGATCGACAATCCGAAGCCTTTCATCGACCTGATCGGTGATCGATCGCTGTTTCAACGGACCGTGTCGCGCATGGCGTCGGTATCCGCCGGCCGCCCGCCGGTGATCGTCACGGGTCTGGCCTATGTGCATCACGTGCGCCGGCAACTCGCGGCGCTTGGTAGTGACGGCTTCATCATCGCCGAGCCGGAGGGACGGGATTCCGGTCCGGCTCTGCTGGCGGCGGCGGCCTGGATCGCGCGGCAAGACCCGGGGGCGGTGGCCGTGGCCGTGGCCTCCGACCATCACATTCCCGATGATCTGGCCTTTGCCGAAGCGGTGAGAGCGGCCTTTGACGCCGCCAACGACGGCGATATCGTCACGTTTGGCGTCAAGCCGGTTTTTCCATCCACCAGTTACGGCTACATTCGTCCTGGGGCGGTGATCGAGGATCGCCCCGGTGTCCTGAGGGTTGGTAAGTTCGTGGAAAAACCCGACCAGGCGCGCGCCGATGCCCTGGTCGCCGAGGGTTGTCTTTGGAACACGGGCAATTTCATGTTTCGCGCCGGATCATTGATCGCTCAGGCAGCCATCCATGCACCGGATATGCTCAAGGCGGTTGAAGCGTCGATGCCGCATTCGGCCGGACATGGGGACGTTTGCGAGTTGGGACCCCAGTTCACTGAAGCGCCGAAGGTGTCATTCGATATCGCGATTATGGAGAAGACCGACCGCGCGGCGGTGATTCCGATTGACTATGCGTGGTCAGATCTCGGCTCGTGGGATTCGGTCTGGGCGTTTTCGCAGCTGGACGGCTCCAGCAATTCCGTTGTTGGAACCGCCGTGCTCACGGACACCGAGCGCTGCCTTGTTCGCGCCGGACCTGGCGTCAGGATTGTGGCGATCGGCCTTCGGAACCTGGCCGTGGTGGTCAGCGGCGGCAATATTCTGATCAGCGACCTTGCACGCGTATCGGCCTTGAAGCCGGCGTTGGAGGCGCTCGAAGCCCTTGGCGACCCCACCCGCGGCGACGCGTCGGCTCACTTTGCCGATGGCGCCTCATCGTGTGTGAATGGCTGAAAACCTGACTCTGGGAAGGCCTCATCCAGCGGTATCGCGCGTCTGCGCAACAGAAACGAGTTCCGTATGAGCAATCCCGGTCTAGCCGCCTACCCTCGACCGTCCCTCATGGACTTTCGCGGCTTCCGCCTATAGATCGACCTACGAGGCCGGGGCCGATAGGTCCAATTCGCTAAAGGCCCCTCTCAAAACTGGATAGTCAGGCTTTGCAACAGAATTCAGACGCTCTGTCTCGCGCTGTCACGCCGATGATCAGCGTGATTGTGCCGCATTACAATGACCTGGTCGGTTTAGACCGTTGCCTTGAGGCCCTTCAGCGACAGACGTACCCACAAGGCTGTTTCGAGATCATCGTGGGAGACAACAATTCTCCCGTAGGGGTGGCGGCCGTCACCCAAACGGTGGCTGGAAGAGCTCAGTTAACGGTGGTGACTGAGAAAGGCGCCGGCCCCGCCCGGAATGGCGCTCTGGCCTTGGCGCGCTTTGACGTACTGGCGTTTACTGACTCGGATTGCGTGCCGGATCCAAAATGGTTGGATAATGGAATCGAGGCTCTGAAAAACTTCGACCTTGTTGGGGGCAGGATGGATGTTTACGCTGAAGATCTATCTAAGATAAAGCCAGTCGAGGCGTTTGAACTTGTTTTTGCCTTTGATAATAGAAATTACGTCTTGAAAGATGGTTTTTCGGTAACTGCAAATCTCTTTACGCGCCAGTCAATTTTCAAGCGTGTCGGTAATTTTTCATCGCTCGGCCTTTCGGAAGATGTGGAATGGTGCAGGCGAGCCACTTCGTTCGGGTTTCGGCTGGGCTATGACGACGACGTCGTGGTCGCACACCCGGCCAGGCCTACCTGGGCGGACATGTGGAAAAAAACTCTGCGATCCGATACAGAGATGTATAATCTAAATGTAAACTCCAATATCGCGCGTATGCGGTGGTTTATGAGGGTCCTGGGGTATCCCATTTCTGCAATTGCCCACACGCCTAAAGTATTAATGTCGAAAAATCTAAATAGTATTAACCAAAGACTAGGAGCACTAAGCATACTCTATCGAATTAGATTTCGACGTAGCATTTTAGGCCTACGACTTTTATTTTCCAACATTTTTGCGTGAAGGCCTGCTTATCATTTCAAACCATATCGAAACTTTGTCCATTTGGTCACAAATTGATGATAATGGTGAAATCGATGATGCACATTTCAGTCTCAATCGTCGGATTCAGAAATAAATTCGACATAGTTCGTTGTCTCGACGCGTTGTCGCAGTCGACTTATCGCGACTTTGACGTCGTGATCTGCGAAAACGGCGGTCGTAATGCCTACCTGGACCTTGTAGCCGCGATCCCCGCCACTCTGATGGGCGGCCAAGTCGTCAGAGTTGTGGAGGCGCCAGGAAACTTGGGTTTCGCCGGCGGCGTGAATGCCTGTCTAGCCCAAACCCCGGACGCTGATGGTTGGTGGCTTCTGAACCCCGACACCGAACCCGATGAGGGGGTCCTGTCGGGGATGGTTGATCGCTTGAATGTGGGCGACTGCGAAGCGGTAGGTTGCTCGATCTTCTTGCCGAATGGGAAAATGCAGTCTTACGGCTGCAGTTGGCGTGGCTGGTCGGCGCGCGGTGTCATGATAGGCTACGGCGTAAGTGTCGGTGAGGCGGTTGACGCCTCATTCGTCGAGCGTAGCCAATCCTTCTTAAGTGGCGCCTCAATGCTCGTTGGCCGCCAGTTTTTGG